>JBBRMF010000005.1:0-48563 GCA_038230975.1 Tepidisphaerales bacterium | reverse complement strand
GGTTTGGACTTTCGTGCAGAATAAAATGGCGAAGTCGAACGAGAACACGTCGTGCCGGGTTCACGCTCATCGAGCTTGTGCTGGTGATGCTGGTGATAGCCGTGGTCGTCGCGGTGGTGGCTCCAACTTTCCACGGTACGAGCAGAGGCCGTCGAACCGGTGATACCGCAAGTCAGATCGTGGCGCTGGCAAGTTACGCGCGATCGCAAGCGATCACGCAGGGAAAAACGTATCGCCTTAACCTCGATCCAGATGCCGGAACCTACGAGCTATCGGTTCGCGACTACGACACGTTTGAGACGCTCGGCAACTGGTCGTATAGCGTTCCGGATGGTGTGCAGATTTCCTGTGATCTTCCGTTGCAACAAGACGGATTGTATATCGAGTTTCGACCGACTGGCCGAACCGATCCGGCGACGATTCGCGTCACCGATGACGACGGAATGGTGGTTGAAGTGATTTGTGAATCGGCGACGGAATTGTTCCACATAGCCGACTCAAAATGAATGAAACAAAATGGCGGTAACGGTGCGCCGTCCGCAACCTGTGCTGAAGATAAGATGCGTCCTAAAACGTTACAATTTCGCCGCCTTGGTTTTACGCTCGTCGAAGTGTTGGCCACGATGGCCATCATGTCGATCGTATTGCCGGTCGCGATGAAAGGCATCGCGCTCTGCAGCAACACGGCCAGTACAGTGCGGCGTCGAAGCGAAGCGGGCGCTTTAGCCGAGGCCAAGCTGAATGAATTGATTGCCACCGCTCAGTGGCAAAGCGGAATTCTTGCCGGAGACTTTGGCACGGACTGGCCGGACTATTCCTGGAAAGCAGAAGTGCAGACGTGGACTCCGTCCAATTCCACAGATAACGGCTACGGTAATACGGTGAGCGAGTTGGCGGTTCACATCACCTGGGTTTCTCGAGGTGCCGAGCGGTCAGTGACGCTCAGTACGCTGGTTTATGTAGCAGGGGGGACATCACAATGACCCCACTTCGTCGTAAATATGCTCGACGCGGTTTCACATTGCTCGAATTGCTCGTTGCACTGTCGATGGCCGCCGCGCTCTGCCTTCCTTTGTACCAGACCCTGCGAACCGCCTACAAAGCCAAATCAAGTGCCGAGGCGGCGATGATTCCCAGTCGCACGAGCGAGTTGGCGATGGAATTTCTGCGGATGGATATTGAATCCGCGATGCCTCCGTCACTGAATTCCCCGGGCTACGCCGCGGATTCGACCAGCACTGTTGCCGCCGCGCCGGCCGCAAGTACCAGTTCCACGACGCCGGTCTCTTTAGCGGGAGCGTTCATCGGCCTCGATAGCCAGGATGATCGCGGCCACAACGGTGACGATCTGACTTTCTACACCACCTCCGACGGCCCCGAGCATGTTGCCGGCGACGGTGAAATCAAATTGGTGGAGCTCACCGTTCTGGTTCCGCCCGGGTCGAATGATCATGTGCTGGTTCGGCGCGTTACGCGGAATTTACTATCGCCTCAACCGGTCATGCCGGATGACGAAGTCATTTGTCGCCATGTCGCTTCATTTAATCTCCGGTACTACGACGGCACTGAATGGCAGGACAGTTGGGATTCCACGCAGCAGACCAACGAGCTTCCCGTCGCCGTGGAAGTAACGCTGGAGTTGGACCCGCCGGCCAATCAACCGCTGAATCAACCGGCGAAAAAGTTCATTCGGATCTTCCCCGTGGTTTGCTCGACACTGGTCAATGATTCGAACACCACGACGACAACCACCACCACGACTACAACGGGGAGTACCACTCGATGATCCGAACCCATCGAAACATTGCGATATCCCGTTCGCGCGGCGCGATTATGGTCGCTGCGCTGTGGATCATGATTATCCTCGTGGCGGTCTTGCTGGTTTTGGCGCGTTCCATGCGGGTTGAAGGCGTATCATCCGCCAATCGGCAATCCCTGATTGAAGCCGACGCGATCGAGCGAGGTGCCGAACAGTTCGTTCTTTCGCAGGTGGATGGCTCCAAAGGGGATGCCCGTACGGCGGTCTCCGGTAACGCCGAAGCCATGCCGGTGGGGAACGGATATTTCTGGATTCTTCGTCCAGACCCCGAAACCGATCAAACTTATGCCTTTGGCATCACCGATGAAGGCTCGAAGCTCAATTTGAACATCGCCACCACCGAAATGTTGCAGTACCTGCCGGCCATGACCTCTGACGTCGCGGACGCCATTGTTGATTGGCGGGATGCTGACGATACGACAGGTGCCAACGGGGCCGAAAGTGATTACTACCTTTCATTATCCCTTCCGTATACGGCTAAAAACCTGCCGTTTGAAACGGTCGAGGAACTTCAATTGGTCAAAGGAGTCACGAAAGAACTTGTGTTTGGGTACGACCTCAATCGCGATGGTGTGCTGGATGATCTTGAGCGTAAAGCCGGTGGGGCAGCAACGGGAATCAATAGTTCAACCTCAGACAGTCGCGGTTTGTTTAACTACGTGACCACGTCGAGCGTCGAGCCCAACACGGCCGCAGACGGCACGGCGCGCACGAATGTAAATAGCGGAATCGATGGTGTTCAGAAAATTTTGGCGGCATCGCTCACGGCGAAACGCGTTCCGGAGATTATTGCAAAGCTTGCGCCCCGGTACGATCCTCGAACGGCTCCCACGGCTGGCAAAACGACGGCAACCTCACAGCCGGGCGGAACCCCGATTATTTTTGCAAACATCGGTTTGTTCTATGCTGCCTCGGGGATGACCATCTCGGAGTTTGGATTGGTCGCGGATAAGCTGACGGCATCGGCGGCGAAAACATTGACCGGAATGGTCAACGTTAACACCGCGTCTAAAAAAGTGCTGATGTGTCTGCCCGGTTTGGATGAAAGCGATGCGGACGCTTTGATTTCAAAGCGCGGCAACGGAGCGGACACCACGAGCATTGCCTGGGTGTTTGATGTATTGACTCCCACCAAAGCGGCTGCCATCGCGGGAATGATTACGTCACGATCATTTCAATTCTCGGCCGATATCGTCGGTGTGAGTGGTGACGGGCGGGCGTACAAGCGCGTTCGAATCGTCGTCGATACGCAGAAAACTCCGGCGAAGGTGATTTATCGCCGGGATCTGACAAGCGTCGGTTGGCCCCTGGATAGACAGATTCAAGATGACCTGCGACAAGGCCGTTATCAGCCTCCTTTGCAAGGGACTGGTTCCGGATCCGGACTCGGCGGTGGTAATTCTGCGATGCACTAATTTCGCAAATGAAAGCTGGGATTGATTTGAAAGCTTCGAAACATAACAAAGTGCTGGGCGTGGCGATTGGTGAAAAAGCAATCGTCGTGGCGGAAGTGGTAGCCGGGGGCGATAAACCGGAAGCCCGGCGACTCGGTGAGTTTGTATTCCCCGCCAATGTTTCACTGGCGGACCCGGTCGCGCTCGGTGCGGCATTGGGGGAATATTTGCGAGAGCAAAAGATTACCGCAAAGTCCGCCGTCGTAGGGTTGCCGGCCAAATGGTTGCTCGTTAAAACCAAGGAAGTTCCTCCAGCAGACAGCTCTGTGGCGGCGGATTTACTCCGGCTGCAGGCAGAAGGCGATTTTTCTTCGGAATTGAAAGATCTGGTTTTCGATTATGCCGGTGAATCCGATCCGTCCGCGCCGCGAAATGTTCTGCTGATTGCGACGCCCCAAAAGTACATCGAATTGGCAACCAAGTTATGCGAAGGGGCGCGGTTGGAACCGATCGCCATCACTTCTTCCTCAGCAGCATTGGGTACGGTCACCGGGCAAGCCAGCGGCGAAAACTCCGTTGTATTGACCCTCGCCACCGCAGGCGCGGAGTTGACGGCACAGAGTGGTGGACACACCAGCACGTTGCGACATCTTCGGGCGCCCTCACCCGAACCCCTGTTTCTCAGTGAACTGCGCCGAGCCGTTTCAATGTTGCCGGCCAATGGGTCTTCAAGTGCCGGGACACCCGAAATCATCGTGTGGGATGGCGCTGGATTGCATTCGACTTCGTTGGGGGAAAGCATCGGAATGCGCGTGAGGAGCGGTGATTTGCCATCGCTTGGCGTGAGTACGTCTGACGCCGCCCGCAACGGTGGTGGTCGCAAGTTTGCCGCCGCCGTCGCGCTCGGATTATCCGGGCTCGGGAGTTGTCCGCTTCCGATTGACTTCCTCCATTCGCGGCTCGCTGCCCCGGGGCAAAGGCGAATCGCGCAGTGGATGATCTGGGCCGCGGTCGGCGTGATCGCCTCGATTGCCGTGGCGGTATTTGCATACACCGATCTTCAGAAAAAGCAGCAGGCCCTCGATTCGATGAACGCGACTTTTCATCAAAAAGAACCCGATATCAAGGCCGCGGAGGCGTTCGTTTCAAAGGTCTCATTTGCGCAGGGTTGGCACGGTGGGGATCCTCGCTATCTCGCGTGCATGAATGAAATCACTCGGCTGGTTCCAGAGGACGGGCAGACCTACTGCACGAGTTTGAACATTCGTGAAAAGGAAGTGGCCAGGGTCGATTCCAGAAAAGACGCCGCTCCAAAATCCACCGACACTCGATATTTAGTCGTCAGCTTCTTCGCCAAAGCCCCGAATCAGGCGGCGGCCCTGCACTTGAAAGACGCTTTTCAGTTGGATAAGACGCGCTTCATTGATGTGCATTTCAATGGCACTCAAAACACGGGTAAAGGAACCGAAGTGACGTTCTCTTTTACCTGTACGTTTATCCCGGCGGATAAACCACTTCCTTAAAGTGGACCGCTTTCTTCGGGAATGCGTTCGCCGGTAAGCAGAAAATGATTGCTCATAAATCTATAAAGGTACTCCTGTGATACTTACAAAACGAGAACGGAACATTGCGATCGGTGTGGGACTTGCCGTTGCGATCTTCGTGCTGGATCAATATCTGTTGGCGCCGTACTTCGAGCGACAGAAACAGATCAGTGATGCGACTTCCAAGGTCACACAGCAACTGGCGCGCGCGGATAAAACGTTTAATATGGAGCGTCGACTCAAGCGCGTCTGGACGGACATCATCTCTGGTGGATTGAAGACCGATGCATCGGAAGCGGAAAGCCAGGCGCTGAACGCGGTTCGTGAATGGGCCCAGGATGCCGGCGTCGTATTGACGGCCCTGAAACCCGAGCGTGCATCGCAAGAGGGAAAATTCCAAGTCATCAGTTTCCACGTCACTGCCACCGGGCCGATGCGTGCGATATCCAAGCTCACCTGGGCGATGGAAACCGCGCCGATCCCCGTGCGGGTGAACGATCTGCAACTGACTCCGCGCAAAGAGGGAACGGATGATCTGCAAGTGCAGATGAGTGTTTCGACCGTCAGCGTTCAGCCCGGTGAAGCAGAAAAACCAGATCGCCGTGGCGCGGTATCGCATGTGGATCTTGGAGGTCGGATATGAAAAAGTGGATTCTTCTGCTCGTGTTAATTGCGACTACGACGCATGCGCAGGAACAGCTCGCTGCCGCTGCGCAGGATACGATTCCCGGCGGATCAGTCGTAGTGACGACCGCGCCCGCATCAATGCCAGCCACAAGGCCGGATGCTACGACCGGCCCTTCGACGCAAACTCTAACGGCGACCACCGCGGCAGTAAGCCCTGCAACCACGACGGCCTCTTCGCAACCCGGCGCGCCCAAAGATCGGTTCGCACGGGTGAGCCCACCCGCCAGGTCGATTGCCGCCGCCAAAACGATGCCGAAGGACTATTCCTTGTTGGTCAGCCGCAGCGTTTTCGTCCACGGGCGAATGCCGGATCCTCGGACTCCGGAGCCGCCTGGCGTACCGATTCCTGCGCCGCGACCCGAAAAAAGCCTGCTGTTCAACGGCGCAACCAAAGCGGATGGTGAGTTGGTCGCGTTCATCGAAGACATGACAGCGGGCAAGGTGCTGAAATTACGAGTCGGCGATTCTGTGGCGCGCGGCAAGATTGCGGCCATCACGCTCGATACATTTGATTACGACTCGGGCGGGAAGGTTCGCCAGATTGTGCTCGGGCAGAATCTGGATGGCGAAGCCGGTTTACCTGCAAGCCGTCCGACGACAAGTTCGTCATCGCCGGGGAGTTCAACCCCAGGTGGCTCACCTTTGACGGATATTTTAGAACGTCTGCGTCAGAAGAGGGCTCAGGAATTGGGTGGAAAGTAGAACAATCACGGGGTTGAATCGCGCTGGCAAAATTGTTGGCGACGTACGAAAGGGATTTATGCGAGGTTTTGGTAAGTCATTTCTTATGTTGGCCCCCGCGGCGATGTTGGGTCTTGATCCGTCGCTGCTGATGGCACAGCAGGCCCCTCGACCCTCGTCGGCGGTCATTCAACCTGCGACCACTCAGCCGGCCACCCGACCTACGACGCAGGCCAGTGCCGTTTCGCGACCCGCCACGCAGATCAGCATGCAGTTCCGCGAGGCTCCGGTGGACGCGGTCCTCGAGCATCTGTCGGCGGTCGCTGGATTCGTCGTGGTGAAGGAAGGGAGTATTGAAGGCCGGGTGACGGTTTTCAGTCAGACGCCTGTTTCACCTGCCGAAGCGGTCACGCTATTAAATACCGTTTTGAAAGAAAAGGGTTACGCGGCCATACAGCAGGAGCGCATTCTCAAGATCGTTCCGCGCGATAAAGCCAAGAAGTCCACACCGATCTTTTTCGGAGCCGATCCCACGCAGATTCCCATCACGGATAACCTGGTCACGCAGGTGATTCCCGTGAAAACCGTTGATGTCGTCAAGCTCAAGCAGGATCTCACACCCGTGCTCAGCACGGATGCGGATGTCACATCCAATGGCGCGAGTAACAATTTGATTGTGACCGACACGCAGGCGAATATTCATCGCATCGTGGAGATCATCGCAAACCTGGATAAACGTGATCCTGCGGACAATGATATTCGCGTCAAACAATTGCAATATGCCGATGCCACTGCGACGGCCAAGCTCATTCAAGATATTTTTAAGGCGGATGATTCATCTTCGGGGAACAATTCGGGAGTTCCACCGCAGATCCAATTTTTCCGCAACTTGCAACGTGGCGGTGGCCCGGGTGGCGGCGGTGGAGGTGGCGGCGCAAGTGCGGATGGTTCGGATAAATCCCGCGTGGGCAAGGTCATTGCCTCAGCCGATCAGCGAACCAATACGGTGGTGATCACCGGGCCGGCCGACACGCTCAAGATTATTGACGGCGTCCTCAAACAACTCGATGCCAACCCGGCGTCGGAACAGACATTCTTCATTTACAGCTTGAAAAATGCCCAGGCCGCAAATCTTCAGAACGTACTCAATAACCTCTTCGGAGGTGGCGGTTCCGGCAACAATGGCTCGCGAAATAACACGGGCAACGGCAACAACCGCAACCAGGTCGGAAACAACGCAAACGGTGGATTTGGCGGCGGTGGGGGTGGTGGATTTGGCGGTGGTGGATTCGGCGGTGGGGGAGGTGGCGGCGGCGGACGCAACACGGGCGGTGGCGGTGGATTTGCTTCCGGGGGTAGTACGGGCACGGGCTCGGGCGCGAGTCGTGGTAATAGTCGAACGAACGCAGGCTCCGGGCGCAACGCAACGGCCAACAATACGGGTCGAGGAAATGTTGGCGGCGGCGGCGTGACCGGTGGTATGTCGGACCTCACGGGACAGGTCTACGTGGTAGCAGATCAGGATACAAACTCACTGCTCGTCGCTACTGCGACCAAGTACCAGGAACACGTCAAAGAAGTCATTGCGGAATTGGATCGACCGGTTGCGCAGGTGTTGATCAAGGTATTGATCGCAGAAGTAACGCACGATAATTCAGAAGATCTGGGCGTGGACTTTTCCATTCTCAATCGACGCGGGACGGCGGCCGGCTCGCCCGGTCAATCGTTCGGCACGAACTTCGGCACGGCCGCCGCGACGGGTGGGTTAGTCGTCAATTTGCTGGAATCGAACGTCAATGTAACGCTTCGGGCCTTGGCGCAGGCCGGTAAGCTGGATGTGCTGTCACGCCCTTACATCCTGGCCAGCGATAACCAACTGGCATCGATCACCGTGGGCTCGGAAGTTCCATTCGTTACGAACACTCGCATCGATTCACTGGGCGGGCAGACCAACACAATTCAGTACCAGGACATTGGTATCATTTTGAATGTCACACCACACATCAATCCGGACGGGTTGGTCATACTGGATGTGGCACCGGAGATCTCTTCGCTCACGCAATCGTCAGTGACCATTTCCAACGGCGTGACGGCCCCGATCTATGCCAAGCGGTCGGCCGACAGCCGCGTTGGAATCATGAACGGCCAAACGATCGTGATCGGTGGCTTGATGGAAGATCGAAAGACGTCTACTGTTCAGAAGATTCCGATCCTCGGCGATATCCCATTGATCGGGCCATTGTTCCAACGGAATCAAGTGACAAAGTCGAAAACGGAACTGTTGATTTTCCTGACGCCCCATGTGGCACAAAGGCCGGATGTGCTGAAGCCGATGTCACAGGATGAGCTGAAGGGAACGAAGTTGACGCCGGGCGCGGTTGAGCCAGGAGTCTTTGACGACCAGATTCGCGGCATGCAGCGTGGGGCGACGACCATCACCCCACGTGATCCTGCTCCGGAATGGAAGCCATCGACTCCCGTTGACCCAAACAAGGCACCCCCGCGGCGACCTGAATCTGAACCGGAACTGAAGCGATGACCTTACAGAGGAAACGGACGATGCAAAATGCAGATCGGAAGAGAGTTCATCGGGTATTGTCGACTGCATTTTGCATCTTGAACCTGGGATGGATTCTGGTGGGTTGTCAGACGCCACCGGCGGCAAAGCGCACGTCGGCGAATCCCTCTTTCATTGATGAGCCGGGAAATCCCGTCGTTAAGAGTAAGCTGACCCCGGAGCAACTTTCAGCGGTCGATCCGTGCGCCATTCGATTGCAGGATATCACGGGCGCAATACTTCAGTTTTATGTGGTCAATCGCCACTTGCCGGAAAAGCTGGAAGAAGTGCGAACTTTTTCAGATTTCGGGGCGGAGTTGCAATTTACCTGCCCGGTGTCTCGCCAGCCCTACATTTACATACCCAATGGTCTGCAATCCGCCGGCCGAAACAAGCGGATCATGTTGCACGATGCAACCGCTGCCCATGATGGGAATCGGTGGTGTGTTCTGATGGCGCCCATTCAGAGCGGCAAGGCCCCTTATCTTGAAGTAGTGTTGATGCCCGAAAATCTATTCCGCACGTATCTTCCGATTTCAGAACAATGAAAGTCTTCAGTCATCCTTTAAATATCCCTGCTTCTGAAACTGGTTCAGTCGATAGTGAAGTGTTCGACGACTGATTCCCAGTTCAATCGCCGTGACGGTTCGATTGCCCTGATTTCGCTCGAGGGCCGCAAGAATCAACCGCCGCTCGTGTTCTTCCAATGTTTCTCCCGGAACCGGAGGTGTATTCGAAGGCGCTTGCGCCCGATGCAATCGATCCTCGTCAATCCGACGACGGGCACGATCCAGCGACGCCTCGATTCGATTAAGGGGACACGGCTTGGTCAGGAATTCCACAACGTCCAGATGAATTGCCGCCTTCGCCGCGTCGAGGCTTCCATATCCTGTGAGAACGATCACTTCCGTTTCCGGCCAATTCTTGCGAATGTGCGAGAAACACTCCATTCCATCCATCGCGGGAAGATTCAGATCGAGCATCACAACGTCGCAAGGCTGGGCTGCCATCAACCGTAATGCTTCTTCGGCGGTTCGCGCGCCCCTGGCGGTAAAGCCGGTATCGGGCGCCATGTCTACCAGCAGATCGCGAAGGCGGTTTTCATCTTCGACGACCAATAGCGTCATGGCCTTCGGCAGGCCGGGGTAGCTTGAATGGGTTCGATCTCTTTCCGCCAAACCGTATTATCCTCGTACTGAATATTGATGAGATTGTACGGCTACCGATTGACCGACGCCATCCGCGGCATTCTCTCCTATCGAGTTACCGGCATTGTCCGGAGCGATTTTCTTACTTCCCTTGCAGCATGACTTCGTAGCTGTTTTCTACGAGTTCCATCAACAACGGCAGCAGGATTTTTTCGTGGGTGAGCGCCGTGGTGGGGGTATCCGGATGAAAGAAAATTGGGGGAAGACCGCAACGGCCCAAATGAAGCCGCAAAAGAAGTCTGGATAGGATTCCATTGAAGCTTGGGACGAGCGGGTCAACCAGCAGGCCGCGATGCACCTTGGCGATTTCCTGGATCGCGCCGGCAAGTCGGAGTTCAGGAAAATTAATCCGATGAACGTGCTCGATCAACCGCGACTGCGTGGCTTCGGACAGATCAGCCGGACAAAGGCCGCAACTGATGGAGGCATACCAACGAACGAATGCATCAGGCATAAGCGACTGCCCGGATAGAACTTGTGAATCAATTTCGCGAAGTAATGCAACGTGATTCCTGACGCGCTGGGCCTGGCGTGAACGAAAGATCCGCCGTGTTACGCCAGTGGCCACTGCGTTGGTGACTTCGGTCTCAGAGACATCAAGCCCATCGAGCCGAAAACTGACATAGGTTGCTTCGCTCAGATAAGCCAGCGTAGTAAGCGAGGCTTCAAAGGGGTGTGCTTTTCCCAGACGCCGGCGGCGAGTTTCTATGTGCCGGGTCCATTTATCCCAGTCGATTTCAGCTGCGGAAATGCCTCGCCCCAGGTCGCCTGGGCGCTGGCGCGTCGGGGGGACGGGCGGGAACATCAATGGGATAGAGCGGGCGCGTCGTGAAGCCATAAAACTTTCGACCGATGTTGGCTCGGCGAAAACGCGGGACTGGGCCCGCGCTCTCGCCGAATCAGCACCGGTCGAAAGACCAGCGTCGAACGACGTTCGCTCGCGGGATCAGTGACGCTTGGCATCGGCCAGACCGCGATCGCGATCTTCGTCGAGCAGCGTCGCCCCGCCCCCACCGCCGCCGAACGTGGCGGAGAGAGCATCTTCCAGGTTGTAGCCCGACTCACCGTGCTGGCTGAGATCCAGACCGTCAAACTCATCGGATTCGGTCACGCGTAATCCACCGCAAAGCGCGGCGGTGAGTTTCAGCAATACCGTCGAACCCACGATGGCAATCACCCACGTTAAAGTGGTGGCGATCAGTTGGTTGATCATGATGCTGGGATTGCCCTCGAGCAGTCCGCGGGCGTTCACACCGGGATTGACGGCAGCGACCGCAAAGACACCGGTGAGCACCGCGCCGAGCGTCCCACCAGTGCCGTGAACGCCGAAAGCATCCAGAGAGTCGTCATATCCAAATTTGTGCTTTAGAGTCGTGGCAGAGATGAAACAGACCGCTCCACCAATTAAACCGATGACGATCGCATACATTGGCGTGGTAAAGCCGCACGCAGGGGTAATGGCCACAAGACCGGCGACGGTACCGGAGATTGCGCCAAGCACCGTTGGTTTACCGCTCTTAAACCATTCGATGAATGTCCACGAAAGTGTCCCTGCCGCGGCTGCAAAGTGAGTGGCGATAAAGGCGCTGCTGGCAAGCCCGCCTGCGGACAACGCGCTACCTGCATTAAAACCGAACCATCCAACCCAAAGGAGCGCCGCACCGATGACCGAAAGCACCACACTGTGCGGCGGCATCGGAATGCGACCGTACCCACGCCGTTTGCCCAACACGATCGCACAGACAAGCGCCGAGACACCTGAACTGATGTGTACAACCGTTCCGCCCGCGAAATCCAATGCTGGCATCTTCCCAAAAACGGCGACCGTGCCGATGGCCGCGCCACCCACGCCGACATTGAACAGGCCACCCTTGCCCCAGACCATATGGGCCATCGGGCAATAGATTCCAAGCAACCAGAACACCGAATAAACCAGCATCGAGCTGAATTTCATGCGTTCGGCGTACGCACCGCAGATCAACGCCGGTGTGATGATCGCGAACATACATTGGTAAACCATCCATGTTGTGTGCGGAATGGTCGGCGCGTATTCAGAAGGAAGATCATTGACGTGACGGAGGAACGCGAATCGCAGTCCGCCGATGAAAGGCGTGCCAGTATCAAAGGCCAGGCTGTAACCCACTATCGCCCAGACAAGACTGACGACCGCCATCAGGATGAAGCTCTGCATCATCGTCGACAGAACGTTTTTTCGCCGCACGAGGCCGCTGTAAAAAAGGGCCAGCCCCGGGCCGGTCATCATCAAGACCAAGGCGGAACTGACGAGCATCCAGGCGGTATCACCCGTGTCGATTTTCCACGCGGGATTATCGATTACCACTTGGCCGTCATGACCGCGAAGCGCGGGGGCGCTCGTGGCACTCGAGGGCGGGTCGGCGGCGAACATGCGTGGACAGAGCGTCAACATAGAACACAAAGCCAATAGGACAAGAAGCGTCCGTTGGGACGCTTTGAGCGCGCGGAGCATGGAGGTTCCTTCTGCCGTGGGCGGTTAGACCACGACGCGATTAGAATGCTCCCGGCTGCCCGGTTGGTTAACGGGCAGGATCGGGTTGGTTCCAGCCAAAAATGAGAGCGACATGCCCAAATTCTGGCCGCGACTAAATGGGGCTTATGATTTCGTACCCAAGCCGGACGGTCACCGGCTGCGGTCAGGGTACGGAAGCACTTCGCACCGTAAACAAAAAATCAGTTTCTGGGTTCCCTTCCACTCGAAAGGTCGCGAGATGGGGATCCTGATGTATTCATAACGCCTGCTCGTCGGTCTCGCCGGTGCGGATGCGAACCACCCGCTGAATGGGGTACACGAAGATTTTGCCGTCACCCACTTCTCCGGTACGCGCGGCTTCGACAATCGCAGTAATGGCCTTTTCAGTTTCTTCAGATTTAACACATATCTTGAGTAACACTTTCGGGACGAAGCCCACGTCCATTTTGGCACCACGGTAACGTTCCGTATGCCCCATCTGCCTCCCAAAACCTTTGGCTTCCAATGCGGTTACCCCCAGGATTCCCATTTTTGCCAACGCCGTTTTTACAGCATCAAGTTTGTGTGGCTTTATGATGGCTTCGATCATTTGCATACAGATCTCCAGGCACGGTGGTCATACCTCGGCCGTGGGATTTCTTTCCGATGAAACCTCCACGATCAGCCGAGATTACCCCACATCTTACGTCCAATGCGACGTTTGTACGACACCTGGCGTGTCGAACACCGCACCGACTCATAAAATGTTCCGGCACAGGATTCACGTGACACATCAACAATGACCGTGCCAGTGAACAGGGCGGCCGAAAATCGCGAACGATCTGCCAGCAATTCTCCATTTCGGCGATGATTATTCGAGAATTCAGCAGATTTGACGAGTACCGTTGCCTTGAAAACGAGAATCTACATCAATCGCCGAAGCGACCAAGAAAGGTGCGATCTAGATTATACGGTTGAATCCTGCCTAAAAACTGAACGCCGTCGATCAAAAGATCGAGGGGGGCTGAACTATCCAACTTCTGCCAAGACATGCTCGGCCACAAAAATGGGCACCTCCGAAGCGATTCCCAATGCAATTGCATCGCTCGGTCGGCTGTCGACTTCAACCATCTTCATGCCTTGTCGGATGTGAATTCGGGCAAAAAAGGTGTGTTCCTGAAGATCGTTGATCTCGATGCGATCGATGTGGCCACCCATCGATTCAATGACATTCGCCAATAGATCGTGGGTCATCGGTCGTGGGGTGGGAATGCCCTTGAGTCGGCGGTCGATCGCCATGGCTTCCGGGCTGCCGATGACGATGGGGAACTTCCTCTCCCCATCGACTTCCTTGAGTACAATGATTTGCTGATCCTGCATTTCACTGATGATGATTTTATGAAGCTCCATCTGAACGGACATGGGGCATCGCTCCTAAGCCTGTCGTATCTGTCAAACTGTTGCAGGATTTTTACTTAAAGTAGAAACGGGACACGAACGTGTCAAGCGATATTCGCCACCATATTTGTCGGTTGTGTGAATCAGATCCCACTGGTTGGCCTGAGGTTTCCAGGCAGAGTTATCGGCCGTGCTCCCAAATGCGCAGATTTGAGAGAAACCTTCCGCTCCGCTAACATCCATCGGGTAGCAAAAGCGACTCTGCTTTTCAGTCGGTATCACTTTGTGCCGATCTGGCCGGATATGAACCCACCGGCATCCAAGAAATCGCCCGAGTCCCTTGGCATCTGGCGAAAACCGTCGCGACAAAATCCCCGGAACCCCATGACGACCAACGATATTGCAACGCAACCGCAAACCGATCCGCTTCCTGAACCGACGGCTCATGTTGACGGCCCTCCAAAGAAGCAGATCGTGCAGTTGACCAAAGTGTCAATCGTGATTCCCGTTTACAACGAGGAAGCCACCGTCCAGTACCTGATCGATCTTGTCGTCAAAGCCCCACTCCAGGAAGGGCTGCGGCGGGAGATTATCTGCGTCAATGACTGCTCCAAAGACGGTACGGCCGCCAAACTCGATGAATTGCCGAAACTTTTTCCGAATGTCGATTTCAAGATCTTTCATAAGCCGGTCAACGAGGGCAAAGGCGCGGCTCTTCGCGATGGTTTCAAACACGCCACGGGCGATGTCGTTTTGATTCAGGATGCGGATCTGGAATACGATCCTCAGGATTATCGGAAATTACTTCAACCGATTATTGAGGATAAGGCAGATGTCGTTTTCGGTTCCCGATTCATCGGTGAACCCCACCGTGTGCTCTACTACTACCACACACTCGGCAACAAATTTCTAACGACTCTTAGCAACATGTTTACGAATCTGAACCTGACGGACATGGAAGTCTGTTACAAAGTTTTCCGAAAATCCGTGCTGGACCAGATCAATATCAAGTGCAACCGATTCGGTTTCGAGCCTGAAATCACTGCCAAGGTTGCCAAAATGCGTCCGAGGCTCCGGATTTACGAAGTTGGCGTCGCCTACTATGGACGCAGCTACGAAGAAGGTAAGAAGATCACGTGGAAAGATGGAATCAAGGCGATTTTGACGATTATCCGCTTTAGGTTTTCGAATTGAGTTATTCGTTATTTTATTGCGACAGCGTATCTCCAGTCTCGCCCCTAAACACGCGATATTGGAGAAGTGAATACACTTAAATTGACCCGACCTATGCGTATTTTGATCTCCGGTGGTGGTGGCTTTCTCGGTTCGCATTTGACCGATCTGCTTTTGGCGCAAGGCCATGAGGTGGTTGGCGTTGACAATTTCATCACGGGGAAGCCCGAGAACATTGCCCACCTGCGAGGCAACCCGCGATACACCTTCATCAAGCAGGATGTCATCGAACCGTTCGCGGTTGAGGGTCCGGTGGATCGCATCTATCACATGGCTTCCCCCGCAAGCCCCATCGGATACGTCAAGCATCAAGTCGCCACGCTCAAGGTGAACAGCCAGGGAACTTGGAATCTCCTCGAGATGGCCGAAAAGAAGGGATCGCGATTTCTGATGGCCAGCACTAGTGAATGCTACGGCGACCCGGCTGTGAACCCGCAACCCGAATCCTACTGGGGTAACGTCAATTCCATCGGGCATCGAAGCATGTACGATGAAGCCAAGCGCTTCAGCGAAGCCTGCACGATGGCCTACCATCGCGAGCGCGGCGTCGATACCCGCCTCATTCGCATCTTCAATACCTACGGCCCGCGCATGGACCCTTATGATGGCCGCGTCGTCATCAACTTCATTCGCCAGGCTTTGAACAACGAAGCTCTCACGGTTTTTGGTGAAGGTAAGCAGACCCGCAGCCTTTGCTATGTTTCAGATCTTGTCCGTGGAATTAATCTGACGATGGAATCCGACTTTCACGAGCCGATCAATCTCGGAAACCCGGATGAACTGACGATTCACGCGATCGCGAAGGAAGTTCTCAGTTTAATCCCCGGCAGCACAAGCAAAATTGTCTTCATGCCGATGCCCCCCGATGACCCGCGCGTTCGTTGCCCGGACATCACCCGGGCCAAGCAAATTCTGGGCTGGACCCCAACCGTCAGTCGCCGAGACGGCCTGGCGAAAATGATCGATTTTTACCGGGATCAGCTCAAGAAATCGGCATAATTGCCGTTTGAATTTTGAAATAGTCTACCCGGCCCGCATTCTTCGTTGAATGCGGGCCGCCTCTTGCGCAGATCACCTGAAATGAAGGGGGAGGCCGCGATGAAAATTCCTTCTAAGTTTTATGTGTCACCGGGCAACGGCGGTGGTATATATAAGCGATCACGCCACTTTTGGATCGCCCGTCTGATCCAAAGCGTTCGGCGCACATTTCTTCAGGAGCCTGCCATGTTGAATCCACGGACTCGGCGCGAGTTTCTCGGCGATGTTGGCAAGGGGATGTTGATCGCAACCATCGGATCGGCCTTGGCTGCGGACCTTGAACTGGCCACTGCGGAAGAAGTGGGGAAGGATATGCCGCTTTCTTTTGGGGGGCTTGAGGGCTTGGTTTGTCTATTGCAAGAAACGCCCATCAAGAAGCTCAATGCCGTTCTCGTCGAAAAAATGCGCGGTGGGACTGACTTGAAAACGCTAATCGCCGCAGGAGCGCTCGCGAACGCGCGCACGTTTGGTGGCGAAGATTATGTCGGTTTCCATACCATGATGGCGCTCGGGCCGGCCTATCGCATGTCGCGCGAATTACCCGAGAATCTCCAGCCACTTCCGATTTTCAAAGTACTCTATCGAAATACCAATCGTATTCAGGAACATGGGGGTCGCGATGGCGAAGTATTGCACTCGATTGATCTACACGATTCAAAGAGTCCATCAACCGAACCCAATGCCGAAGCCCTTCGAAACGCCGTCCGACGGAAAGAGGTAAACTCTGCCGAGCGCGTGTTCGCCGGAATTGCCCAACGCGGAAATGATGAAGCCTTAAATGCGCTCCTGATGACGGTTCAGGATCATACGGAAGTTCATCGCGTGGTCTTGCCGTATCGGGCGTGGGATATGGCCAGCCTCATCGGTCAGGAACATGCTCATACGTTGCTGCGGCAATCCGTGCGATATTGCGTTCAGGCCGAAAGATGGCCCGGCTCCGCCAATCGGCCGCACGAGCCGCGAACCGTGTTGCCGACGCTCATGGAAAAGTACAAATTGATGGATCGAACCCCCGGCACAAAATCTGCCGACGACGGTTTCATCGATAAACTGAGCCAGTCGATCTTCGCCAGCACACCGGAAGACGCAGCAGAATCCGCCGCGAGCGCGTTGAATGAAGGATATTCTCCAGCGGTTGTCGGCGAAGCGATTTCATTGGCCGCGAATCAATTGATTCTTCGCGATCAAGGCCGCACCCCACGCGATGAAGTCACCGGCAAACCTCTCGGCAGTGTGCATGGTGACTCCATCGGCGTGCATGCCTGCGACTCCGCCAACGCATGGCGAAATTTGTCCCGAGTGGCGAATCCCCGTAACACATTCGCCTGTCTGATCCTCGGAGCGTTCCAGGTCGCCTTGGATCGCGTCAATCGCGGAGGTGATTTCCTGAATTGGGAACCGATGCCGCTCAAACAGCACATCGCCGGTGTCAAATCCGAAAATCCCACCGAGCTACTTGCGAATCTGGACGAAGCGATCCGCGGCAATCTCCAGGCGCGCGCGGCCGCCATCGCCTGCCGGTATGGCCAACTGAATCTCCCCGATCGCCCGATCTTCGACGTGTTGTTGAAGTACGCCATCAGTGAAGATGGATCGCTTCACGCGGAGAAATATTACCGTACCTGCTCAGATGAATTTTCGAGTACGCGACCTGCGATGCGATGGCGTCAGGTCGTCGCCTTGGCGCGAGTCACCGCCAGCGAGTTTGGACGACCCGCCGCCGGCATAGCAGAGGCGCGGCAACTGTTGAAGGTCTAATCGAAAAGCGAACTCTAAGTCCCCCATCCGGTTAGCCGCGACGCGCAGCGGAGCGTCCCGACCGGGCAGATTCTGCACAGTTTTGGAGTCAAACAGAGATATGGAATACAAAGCGATCTGGAAATAGCCGAGGGCGGAGATACTCCATGGAGATCGCTTTGAAATTGAATTTGATCCGCAAGATTGCAATCGTATCGACAGTGGTTGCTTCAGTCGTTCCCGCCGTCACGAAGGCCGAAACAGCAAGCCGCTTCCCCGATTTTTCCTTGACGATTGCGTTGGAAAATCAACCCTTGAAACTGTCGGACATTCCGGTGATCAATCCCGCCGATCAACGGCGAGATTCATCGAAAGAAAAAACCGCCACGATGCCCCCGGTGACGGTCGTTGGTGAACAGGTTTCGCCGTATCGCGAGGAAGATCGAATCGGCACGTACAACCAGCCGCGCTGGACCGCCGACCGCCGTTTCCCCGGCGTTCGCACGTATGTCATCCCCGAAAATGAAGTTGAATTTGAATATTGGTTCAGAGCCGATGTCCCTCGCAAAGGCGCTGCCGAAATCCAACACATTTTCGAGCTTTCATTCGGCTTGCCGTATCGCTTTCAGTTGGATCTCTATGGCATCGCCCGCACCGAAGGAAACGAAAAAACTTTCTTCGATCAGGCCATTGAACTGCGTTACGCATTTGCCGACTGGGGAAAGATCTGGGGCAATCCCGCGCTCTATATCGAGTACATCAACCGCGATCAATCGCCGGATAAAGTTGAAGGCAAGTTGCTGCTTGCCGGTGAATTTGCCCCGCGCTGGCACTGGGGTCAGAACTTTTTGATGGAAGCAGAAGTCGGTGGCCAGCGCGAATACGAATACGGCTGGACCGGCGGCGTCAGTTATACGCTGATCGATGAAAAATTATCGATCGGTGTCGAGGCCCAATTCTCATTGTTCGACCTGCACGGACATCGCGGAACATATCGCGATGAAACATTCATCGGCCCGAGCATTCAGTTCCGTCCGTCGCCGAAAATGCATCTAAATATCGTGCCGCTCATCGGCGTCGATCATGAATCGCCAGCGGCTAAAATACTAGTCAACTTTGCGTATGCATTTTAGTTCGACTGATATTCACGCGATGGAAGAGTCGATGCAGAATTCTGCGCGCGAGGATCTTTCGTCGATTGAGATGGCAGGCTGCTCCGATGTGAACGCAGACGACGATTTACTTTGCGATTGCGAAATCACGATCTCACTTCCTCGACCGATGGCTCGCTTAGGGTGGGATCGTTCGCTTCTCGTTTCGTTCCTCCTGGCGATATCACTTCATGGCAGTATGCTGGCGGCGGTGGTTTGGCATTTCACCGCCGTCAGCAAGCCAGATGTCGAGATGGCAAGTGGAACCGGGAGCGGTCATGTCGACACTGACCTGATCGGCGATGCGGGGACTATCAGGGGAATTGGCGGCACACCCCTTCCAAAGAATGAAAGTCGCGTGAATCTGCCGGTTCAGACTGCCTTGCCAACGGGTGGATTGGAGTTGTCAGAGTCGCCCGGTGAGGTTGCGACCTCGCCGCGAGATTTGATCCTTTACACTTCTGAGCAAACTCCGGGTTGGATCGGTATTTCTACCGATGCTTGGGCAACATCCGTCCCCACGCGACGTCGGGTCGAGTCAATCGGAATTTCGCCGACCGCCGATTCAGATAAATCGACTTCTGCGGGAACAAAAGCGAATCGCCATGCGGAAAGTTCGGGCGGGGACTCCGTTGGCGGCGGTGGAAATGGGGGCGGCCTTCCCACGGCTTTGAGTGGAAATCGGCCTCCGAATTACCCTGCCGATGCCATCCGTCATCGCGTGCAGGGAACGACTATTCTGCGTGTGGCGGTGCTGGCCAATGGAACCGTTGGCGATCTACACATCGCCGAATCATCCGGCTCAGATCTGCTCGATCAAGCAGCGATCGCCGCTGTTTGGAAATGGCATTTCATGTCCGGCACGAAAGACGGAAAGCCAATCGACTGCGAAGTCAATCAGGAAGTTCGGTTTGTCCTGCAGCGCGGCGCCTAGCTCCGAATTGTTTAGCCGCGACCCGCAGCGGAGCGCTTTCGAAATGTCACGCGAACGCTCCGCTGCGCGTCGCGGCTAAACGAACCAGATCGTCACTTCTGCTCATGCGCCAGCTTGCGCAACCTTTCTGAGACGACTAACATCGCCCTCGCCTGGTGATAACACTCCGTCCACATATCCGCCTTCACCCGGCTGGCAGGCGTTCCATCGGCGCGAACGGTTGGCCACCATCCACCGTTCACATGATCGATCTGAAAACGCGAAATCCAGTCCCATTGTTTTATAAACGCATCCCAATACTTCGAGCTTTCTTTGCCAAAATGCTCGTGAAGCAGAAGCAGGGCGTTAAGATGTTCGGCTTCAACCCACCAGATTTTTTCCGTGCGCACATTCCCTGTGACCGCACCGTCCGCGTCCATACTGCCCAGATCGTAAAGCCCGCCCCGCGCGGCATCCCAACCATATTGCAAGGAGTGGTCGGTTAGATGGCGTGCCGCATTCCAATTGCGAGGATCGTCACCTTGGCCAAGAAGCTCGGCGGCCTCGACCATCAGGAAACCCGCTTCCACATCATGGCCAAATGAATCGGGACTTGATGTGCGCTTCCAATCGAAGCTTAGGAACTGAGTCAGGTAGCCGGGCTCTGAGTAAATCTTATCACGGCAGATATCGAGCATTTCCTGAACGCGCGTCTTGAGCAGTGGATCAGGCCACACTTGATACAGGCCGGTGAGCGCTTCGAGAATATGGATACTCGAGTTCATCGATTTTTGATTGGCAGAAGCTCCAACGGAGTTGATGCCCGCAATCGGGGGCTTGCCATCAGGTCCAATGTTTTCAAAGTACCCTTTATTCACATGATCGTGCGCATGTTCTTCGAGCCATTGAAAGCCTTTTTTGGCAAGTTCAAGCGATGCGGGATCCTTGGTGGCTTGATAGCTGGCGGCTAAGGCATAGATGCCGAAGGCGTGCCCGTACATCTGTTTCATGTTTTCGAGCGGCCGACCGTCCGGCCCGATCGTCCAGAAAAATCCACCGTTCTGTTTATCCCACATTTTGTCTGCAAGGCAGGCGGCTCCCCGACGAGTCATGGCCAGATACATCTCCGCCTTTTCGGGGAAACGCATCGCGGCCTGCGCGCTCGTCCAGGTCAGGCGGCTTTGATAGACAATGCTTTTGTTGTCCCCATCCAGTCGCTTCCAATCGAGGCTGAAGTCCTCAAAAAAACCACCCTTTTTTTCATTGGCGGTCGCGGGGAAAAATTTGTCCAGAATGTGAACTTTAAGATTATTTTCCACTTCATCCGCAGTCCGCAGGTATACATCTTTAGAAGGGCGATCGGAAATAGGCGGATTAGCCAGCATCGTTAGGGAGAGGATCGACATCAATGGTGCGACAAAGAGCAAAGATAATTTCACGATGCGGTCTCCAATGGGAAGTGGTGCGGGTGTAATCATAACGGTGGTAAGCCATAATTCACACGCCAACAAAGGTGACAGTTTGGCGGTATGACCATGTATTCTTCACAACTACAGTTTGACTCATTTTGGGTGTGTATTGAAAGGAAACGAATGATGAAGTCACTTGCAACGTGTGTGTTGGTTCAGCTCGCAATAGCCGCATGTGTATTTGCGGCCGGTGAGGATAACTTCTACAAGCTCGGTCCAGATTCGCTGCCGATGGAAGGCGTGCCCAAGGGAAAGCTCATCGGGCCCACCACGCTGCCTTGCGAAGTATACCCGGGTACCTCTCATACTTACTGGGTCTATGTACCTGCTCAATATGATGCAAAACAGCCGGCGGCGTTGACGGTTTTCAACGACGGTCAAGCGATGATCAACATGAACGGCGATGTTCGCATGCCGAACGTGTTCGACAATCTGATTTTTCGCCGCGAGATGCCGGTGACGATTGGCGTATTCATCAACCCCGGCCGCCGTCAGGATCAACCGGAACCGTCACCGCGCGACTGGGGTGATCGAAATACGAATCGACCGACGGAGTACAACACGCCGGATGATAAATATGCGCGCGTGATTGTGGATGAACTGATGCCGGTGATCGCGAAGCAATACAACATTTCACCTGACGCGGAAATGCACGCCATTGGCGGCGCGAGCTCCGGCGCTATCGCCGCTTTTTCCGTGGCGTGGGAACGACCGAACCAGTTTCGAAAAGTGATTAGCGTCGTTGGCAGCTTTGTGAATCTGCGCGGCGGGCATGTCTATCCTGAACGCGTGTTGGCGAGCGAAAAGAAACCCATTCGCGTGTTTTTTCAGGATGGTGTCAACGACAACCGCGCCCTTCACGGCGACAAATACGACCCGGATCGCGATTGGCATTTGCAGAATGTCCGTCTTGTGGATGCGCTGACCCAAAAAGGATACGACGTCAATTACACCTGGGGAATCGGACTGCACGGGCAGAAGCAAGGCGGGGCGATCATGCCGGAAATGATGCGGTGGATTTGGAGAGACTATCCGAGATCGTACGATGCACATGATCTGGTCGAACGATCATTGCGGACGGTGACGACGCAACCGGCAGCGGAGCCAATCAAGTAGAACGTATTTTTAAGTAAATAGGCCATGGTCACTGAAGTGACCATGGCCTCTGTTGCGATTGCATTATCGTGCGCTCTATTTACTGACCGACTTCAACGCGCACGTAGTTCTCAAGCGTCACGCCATTCTGCTTGAGATAGTTGGCGATCGTCCCGCTAAAGACCTGGGCATTAAAAAACGCCTGATCGAGCAGAGCGCGCTCGGCGAAGAAGCTGTTGAGCTTTCCTTCGGCTATCTTCTCGGCGATCGCCTGGGGCTTGCCAGTGGCCTGGGCTTCCTGGACGGCAATCGCGCGTTCCTTGGCAACAAGTTCTGCGGGGACCGCTTCGCGGTTTAGGCCAAGCGGCCGCGCGAAGGCAATATGCCCACCGATCTGCTTGATCAGTTCATCGCTCGGCACTCCACCGTTAAAGCTCATAATCACGCCGATTTTTCCAGTGATTCCGTAGAGATAAAGTCCGACGGTGCCGGCAGGATTATTGAGGACGCCGGTCTTGCCGATCACGACATTTTCACCGGTCGTTTGTGCGACGATCGTAAGATCCGCCTTGACTGCGGCGTCTTCCGACACATTCGCGGCAGGATTCTTCAGCAACGCTGCCGCCGCCAGTCCGCCGACCTTCTGGATCGGTTCGCTCTTGGCAGTGAAGTCTGTGTTGCAATTTACTTCGACGACGGCGGCAGATTTCTTATCGGGCGACTGCATACCGATGACGCGGCCTTCACCGGCAGCTCGTTCGGTGAGTGATGCTTTCACACCTTTTGCGCGAAAGTAGGCAATTGCTTTTTCCATATCCCCGCCGGATTCGACGAGGGCTTTTTTACATTCCATCATGCCTTGGCCGGTTTTCGCACGAAGATCGTTCACGAGTTTGGCTGTGATATCTGCCATTGTCTCTCCAACTGTTTTAAGTTTCTTTGAGAAAAAAAAGTCCGTTGCCAGTTGTCCGTCGTCAGTTGTTAAAACCGACTGCGGGCAATTGGCAACGGACCAGGGACCACTGACAACTGACCACTGAATTAAGCCGGCTGAACCGCAGGCTCAACGGCAACCGCTTCGACAGCCGCAGGTGTTTCGGCAGCGACGGGGGCGACACCCTCTTCGGGCTTGCCATCCTCAGCCTTGAACTGGGTGCGGTTCGAACGGCGACGCGGGCCGCCCGCTTCGTCATCCTGCTTCGTGCGGCCAGACTTGCCTTCAATAATGCTGTCGGCCAACTCGTGCAGGATAATTTCGACGGCACGCATGGCGTCGTCATTGCCCGGTATGGGCAGATCGATCAAATCAGGATCGCTGTCCGTGTCGATCAACGCGATCGTCGGTACGCCTAGCTTGCGGGCTTCCTTCACGGCGATGTGTTCGCGTCGGGTATCGACCAGGAACATTACACCGGGCATTTTTTCCATCTTGCGGATGCCTTCAAGATTGGCTTTGATCTTGGTCATTTCGCGCTGCAAAGTCGACTTCATTTTCTTGGAGAACGTATCGATCTGCCCGGTGGCCCAGAGCTTTTCAAGCTCTTCGAGTCGGTTCAAGCGAGCGCGAATCGTGCGGAAGTTGGTGAGCGTGCCACCGAGCCAGCGTTCGTTGACGTAGTGCATGCCGCAACGATTGGCTTCTTCCTGAATCGCATGGCGGGCCTGGCGCTTCGTGCCGACAAATAGAACATCCTTGCCCTGGGCAACGAGCTGTGTCAGCAACTTCTTGGCGCGAATAAGACCCTTCATGGTCTCTTTCACATCCATAATGTGAATCATGTTTCGCTTGCCCTTGATGTAGGGTTCCATCTTGGGATTCCAGCGCGAAACGCGATGACCGAAGTGAACGCCGGCATCAACCAGGGCCTTGACGAGCTCAGCCGGCGACGGATGCGCCTGCGGCTGCGGGGCCTGAATCGTGGGGGCGGATGACGGGGTAACGGGAGGCTGAACCATGAACAAACTCCTGCGAAGTACAGGGAAATCGAACAAAAAGGACAGTTTGCAACTGCCGCCGTTCATTCGCCCTGGCAGCCCGTGCCGACACCGATCGCCAGGAAATCGGAGCCCGCAATAAGGCTTGGGTGTTGGGTGATTCCGAAAGCTGCCAAACGGATTCGGCGCGATCGGCGTTCAATCCCGAAGATGTAAAACGAACGACCCGCGTTGAGCGACAGAAAATTGAGAGTGTCGATGACTCTCAAATCCGTAGCAAAGACGGGCGGCCCAAGGCCGGCCGGACCTGAGATTCTAATAGAGACCCCAAACGCATTCAAGCGTCGCGACACAGGTTTTTCTTCGGATGCGATCAACGTGACTTCGATTAGACTCCCCGCAGAGCTTGTTTCGGTTATATTGACTCAACCGCTGCGGAATGCCGGAAGAATGATTGGCTGGGAGCTTTTAAATGAACTTGACGACTCCGCCGGAAGTGGATTCCCGGCTTTATGAATTGACACTCCTTCGGGCACTGGCCGCGAACTTTCCGGATGTGGATTCAGCAATGGCTGAGATCGCCCGGCTTTCCGCCGTGCTTACCCTTCCCAAAGGCACGGTTCACGTCATCAGCGATATTCACGGGGAAGATAAAAAACTACGGCATGTCATCAACAACGCCTCCGGCACGCTGCGCCCCGTCGTGGAGCGAATCTTTAAAGATCGAATGGATCCCCAGGAGTTTAAAGACTTCCTGAAGCTCACCTTTTACCCGGCTGAAGTCACCGAACTTCTCGAAAAAACCTTGACCGATCCGGATGAACTTCGCGCCTTTGCCATCCGAACCCTTGGCGCGCAATTCCAGTTGGTGCAGGTGTTGGCGACGCGATACAGCCTGAAACGCGCGATGGATGTCTTTCCCGCGCACTACCGCGATCTTCTGGCCGAGCTACTTCATGCCCCAACCACGGAACGGGGGCCGGAGTTCATTGAGGCGATCGTGGACGAATTGCTTCGGCGGGGCCGTGTCTTGCATCTGATTCACATCACCGGTCGACTCGTCCGCAACCTGGCGATTTACGAACTCATCATCGGCGGGGATTGCTGGGATCGCGGCCCGCGCGGGGATTACGTCGTCGACTACCTTCGCCAGCAGCCGAATGTCTCGTTTATCTGGGGCAACCACGACGCGGCATGGCTCGGAGCCTGCCTCGGTCACGAGGCGTTGATTTGCCATGTCCTTCGTGTGTCATTGCGCTATCGCCGAATCGGGCAGTTGGATGAGGGATACAGCATCCCTCTCACGCCATTAGAGCATCTGGCCAACACGGTTTATGCCGACGACCCGGCCACTCACTTCATGCCTAAATCCAGCGGCATGCGGTCGGATCTTCTTGTGGCTCGCATGCAAAAAGCAGCCGCGATCATGCAGTTTAAACTGGAAGGGCAGATGATCGCCCGCAACCCGCATTGGCACATGAGCCATCGGCGATTATTGCATCGCATTGATCACGCGAAGGGCATCATCGAAGTCAACGGTGTGCCATATGCGTTGCGAGATACACATCTTCCGACAGTGGACCCGGCCAATCCCTACGAATTGTCACCCGATGAAAAAAACGCAATGGCGCGGTTACGCGGATCGTTCCTCAACAGCCAAAAGCTCTGGGAACACATGCGGTATGTCGTCGGGAATGGTTCGATGTATTTGGTTCGCGACGGACATCTTATTTTTCATGGCTGCGTGCCGACGGCGGAAAACGGGAATTTTCTCCCGATGATTATCGACGGCAAGCTCGTCGCCGGCCGTGCGATGTTTGAGGCGATCGAAAAAGTCGTCCTCCGCGCGATGGAACGCCAAGCCGAGCCTGATCTAGATCTGCTCTGGTATCTCTGGAGCGGGGCACGTTCACCTCTCTTCGGTAAAGATCGAATCACCACGCTCGAGCGCGATTTGATCGAAGACAAAACCCCGCACCATGAAACGAAAGATCCCTATTTCAGACTGATCCATGAGACATGGTTCTGCGACAAAGTGCTCGCCGAATTTGGTGTCGATCCGGAGAATGGTTTGATCGTGAATGGCCATGTCCCGGTGAAGATTGAAACCGGCGAAAGTCCGCTCAAACGCAGTGGTAAAGCAATTACCATCGACGGTGCCTTTTCCGAAGCCTACGGCGATCACGGTTACACGCTCGTGCTGGAATCCGATCGAACGGTACTCGCAAAGCACCATCATTTTGAATCGATTGAAGCCGCCGTGCGCGACGGGGTGGATATTGTCCCGAGCGTGTCGGTGGTCCGCACCTGGGATCGCCCTCATCGCATGGCCGACACCGAACGGGGCCAGCAACTTCGCTGCGACATACAAATGCTCGAACGACTGATTGATGCCTATCGGAACAATGACTTGCGGCAAAAAACGACGGGGTGAAACAGTACCCACCATTCAATTTCGTAGGTTCCGCTCAGAGTGTGGGGGAAAATGATGGCATGGGCGTTTCGCCCGTGCTTTCTTCGGAAGAAAACGCGGGCGAGACGCCCGCGATGCAACAAAATGAATCAAAATGAAACAAAATGCAACAGTTTTGCGGGAGTCTCGAAAAGCAAGAACTCATCGATTTTGTCGCAATTTCGCGGATTTGTCCTACTCGATTGTTCGGAAATGAGGGTCAACGTGGCGTTTGCATCGTCTCACGTTTATTTGTGATGGAATCGGAAAAGGGGCCATCATTCGATTTCAGTTCTTAGGGTCCGCACTGAACCTGAGAACTTATTTGAGGCACGGGCTTCCAGCCCGTGTTAGTGGGTCAGAACTTAAGAAAACGCCTGTTTTTAAGCAGTGATTCGAGTTCAACAGTTCTCAACACGGGCTGGAGGCCCGTGCCACGAAATTAATTCTCAAGCTCACAACGGACCGTTGTTTTCGCCGTGTAACTAATCGGGTCTTCCATCCCATTTTCCGCGAACCCTTTGAGCCGCAGCACGCAGGCGTCACAGTTTCCGCACGATTTTCCGTCAGGAGTGGGATCGTAGCAGGTGCTTGTGAGCGAAAAATCAACTCCGAGTTCCAAGCCTCGCCGTATGATCTGACCCTTTGTCAACTGAATGAGTGGCGTATGTATTTTCAGGCGTTGCGTCCCTTCGACTCCGGCGCGGGTTGCCAGGTTTGCCATTCTCGAATAGGCCTCAATATATTCCGGGCGACAATCGGGATAGCCACTGTAGTCCAGCGCGTTTACACCGATAAAGATGTCAGAAGAATTCAGCGTCTCAGCCCAGGCCAATGCGAACGACAGAAAGATCGTGTTCCGCGCGGGGACATATGTGATCGGGATATCGTGCGACATTTCATCGGTGGCACGACCCTTCGGCACCGCGATCTTGCTATCTGTCAGAGCAGAGCATCCGAATACAGCGAGATCAATTTCAGTGATGACATGCCTTTTCACCGCCGCCTTGCGAGCGATGTTTTGCGCGCACGCCAATTCTCCCACGTGACGCTGCCCATAGCGAAACGACATGGCATACACGTCAAACCCCGCATCTTGCGCGATCGCCAGGACCGTTGCGGAATCAAGGCCGCCGCTCAACAGCACGACAGCAGGTTTTCGAACAGAAAGCATCGGGCTCCTTCAATTGGTTTGGCAATGCTAAATCACGGGGAACGGGAAAACAAACTCGCCCTGAATCAAGGAATCTGCTACAGTCTCCGCCCCAGGAGAAATCAGACAATGGCTATCAGTGACACGATCAAAAAAGGTACGATTCGCGCCCCTCATCGCAGCCTGCTGCGCGCCACCGGTGTAATTCGGTCGGAGGCTGATTTCGACAAGCCTTTTATTGCGGTTGCTAATTCGTTCGTACAGATCGTTCCCGGCCATGCCCATCTGGATGTGGTCGGCAAAAAAGTCCGAGCCGCCATTTACGAAGCGGGCGGTATTCCGTTCGAGTTCAACACGATCGGTGTGGATGATGGCATCGCGATGGGTCACGGCGGAATGAAGTACTCGCTGGCCAGCCGCGAACTCATCGCCGACTGCGTTGAAACCATGTTACGGGCGCACTGTTTTGATGGTGTGGTCTGCATTCCGAATTGCGACAAGATTGTTCCGGGCATGATGATGGCGGCGGCGCGCGTGAATATCCCGGCCGTTTTTGTCAGCGGGGGGCCCATGAACGCTGGCAAGAGCAAGACCGGCGAGGCGATCGATCTGGCGACCGTATTTGAAGCCGTCGGTAAAGTGTCGGCCGGTAAAATGTCGCTCGCTCAATTGCAGGATATTGAAGAAAATGCCTGCCCAACCTGCGGCTCATGTTCGGGAATGTTCACCGCCAACAGCATGAATTGTTTGTGCGAAGCGTTAGGCCTGGCTCTACCGGGCAACGGTTCGATTCTCGCCACGGACCCGGGTCGCGACCGCCTCTTTAAACAAGCGGGTACGGCGATTATCGAAATGGTTCAACGCAACATCCGACCGAGCGACATCCTCACGCAGAAATCCTTCGAGAACGCTTTTGCGCTGGATGTGGCGATGGGCGGATCGACCAACACCGTGCTGCATATGTTGGCGATTGCCATCGAAGCGGGACAGCCCTTCAATCTTTCGCACCTCAACGAAGTATCGGCGCGCGTGCCGTATATCTGCAAAGTCGCCCCCTCCGGCACCTATCACATGGAAGACGTCGACCGCGCCGGGGGTATCGGCGCAATCCTGAAGACACTCGCCGGAAAACCTGGCACGCTCAACCTGGATTGCATCACCGTCACCGGAAAGACACTCGGCGACAATATTTCTGATGCGACCGTAAAAGATGCGGACGTCATTCGACCACTGACCAATGTATACAGCGAAAAAGGCGGGCTTGCCGTGCTTTTCGGCAACCTTGCGCCGAACGGCTCCGTGCTGAAGACTGGCGCGGTGCATCCGAGCATGTATCAATTTCAAGGCCCGGCCGTCATCTTTGAAAGTGAAGAATCTGCCGCGCAGGGCGTGCTCGAAGGCAAAGTAAAGAGCGGCGACGTCGTCGTGATTCGGTACGAAGGCCCGCGTGGTGGCCCGGGCATGCAGGAAATGTTGTCCGCCACTTCAAGCATCATGGGCCGTGGGTTGGGCGAATCCGTGGCCCTCATCACTGACGGTCGATTCAGCGGTGCCACGCGCGGGGCTTGCATCGGGCACGTCAGCCCGGAAGCGGCGGCCGGCGGCCCCATCGCTTTGGTGAATAATGGGGACATCATTCAAATTGACATCCCCGGCCGTAAACTGGAACTGCTGGTTTCAGATGAAGAACTTGCGAAACGGAAAGCCACCTGGAAGCGTCACCCGGCGAAGGTCGATTACGGTTACCTTGCCCGCTACGCCGCCCAGGTTACCAGTGCAGATACTGGCGCCGTTTTGGCAAAACCGGAGCTGTGAAATTTTTGTAGGCTGGGTGTACTCAAGTACGCCCACCCTACAAAACTAAAGCATTTCAATCTACGGTTCGGCTTTCGTATTCTTCACCGTCTCGGGGATTTGCAGCAGATCGCCGGCCTTGATCCCGGCGGCCTGGGCTTGTCCGTCATTGAGTTCCACGGCGTACTTTGCCGACCCGTCGCTGGCCGTCCCCTTCATCATGTAAGGTTCCATCCGCTTCACGGAAACGACCTGCCCGTTGCTGGCGAGGAAAACAATATCCAGCGGAATACGCGTGTTTTTCATCCAGAAGCTGATTGGTTTTTCGTCCGTGAAAATGAAAATCATCCCGTGGTCGTCCGACATGGAATCGCGGAACATCAATCCTTTGTTGCGGACTTCTTCGGTCGCGGCAATTTCAAGGGTGTATACCTTTTTACCGATGGTCATTCCCACTGTCGGCAGATTAGAAGCGGGGGTGGTGTTCGGTTTGCATCCAAAGGAAAGCAATAAGAAAAGCAATAATAGTGATCGCAGGTTTTTCATGAAGGTGGGCGGCTGGATTGTTTACGTCGAAGTTGTTTGGTCAAAAGCAGGTCAAGCAGGCCAAGGAGCATGATGACTGCCAGAAGAATAAACACGGTCACCCACGTGGCGACAAAACCAAGTGGCGAAAATTTGGGATCGAAGGAATAAAAACCCGCGCAAATCGCGACGGCCAATAGGAACATCGCCAATCCGTTGATTCTCCGCAATCGCACACGGCGACGGTTTTTTTGTTCGCCTTCGATGCCACTCAATTTTTCGGCGGCACGGGAGTAAAACATGTAGTACCACCCGGCAGCACCGATGATCAGCGAAAGCATTCCGGGAAAGAATCCGGTCATGGCCCGATTGTATCCGGGGAAAGTGGCGAAGGAGAAATGCCGGCGGCAGAAAGCAGTTCGGTGGCCGCCTCCATTGGCAGACCGACGATATTCGTCAAGCTGCCACCCAGGTTTGTGACGAATGGATCATTGTCTTGTATGCCGTAGCCACCCGCTTTGCCTTGCCATTCACCGCCGGCAACGTAGCGTTCAATTTCATCGTCGGTAAGAGGCCGCATCTGAACCGTGGACGTGATGGCCAACGATGTACGAAACGAAATTCCGGGTTGGACCACTGCAACGCCCGTGATGACGATATGCGTCGTGCCGGATAACTGCGACAGCATTTGTCGAGCGTGGATCGCGTCTACAGGCTTGCCGAGCAACTGCTCACCTAACGCGACGATCGTGTCGGAGCCGATCGTCACATCGTTTGGATAGACGCTTGCCACCGCATCTGCCTTGGCGTTCGCCAGGAACTCGGCCAGCTGCGCCGGGGTGAGTCCCGATGGATAATTCTCTTCGTCGATATCCGCCGGATGAATCAAGAAACTGTAACCGGCTTCGCGCAGTAGTGATTGCCGTCGCGGCGAGGCGCTGGCGAGAATGAGACGGGGAGATTCTGGCACTGGAAGAATGAATTCTCGAATCGATGATTGATTACTCCTTCAACCAGACAGCGATGTCCCCTTTTTGAACCGGGCGTTTTCCAGTGGGGTCGAACTTCACGTGAAGAGTCTCTTCAACGATGCGGGCGATGGTTCCGTTATTGATTGGGTTGCCGGTGGCGTCGAGAAAGGTGAGGGTGTCGCCGATTTTCACATCCTTGACCGGGATTTCAGAAACGGCGGCGTACAGTTCAAAAGTGGCGACGACCTGTCCAACCCGCGAGCCGGGTTTGCTTTTCTGAATCGATTCGCGCAACTCAGTAACCTTGTCCGGCCCGGCAATCGGTGGCTCCACAATGACGGGGACCACTTTCGGAGCACAGCCGGCGATATGGGCGAGGCTCAGCAGCAGGCCGCACGACAGGATGGATGTGGTGAAGTGGCGGCGGAACGAAGCGGAGAGGCAAATCGTCATCATGAAAACTCCTCGAAATCTATAAAAGCCTTGTTCATCCCGGCTTGCTGCTCAGCAAAGCACCGCACCAGATGGCCGCGTAGTAAACACGTATTGACCGGTTGTTGCAAGTTGATTCAGGACTGTTGACAGGTTCAAGGATGCGTGGCAGTTCCAGCGTGCCCAATTTCTCCCTCCCCCGGAGTACCAGGAGAGGAGGATAATACCCGCCGATAGCGTACCGCACTTCATGTTCAAGGATGCATGGCAGTTCCAGCGTGCGCGTTTTAGTTGATTTGTTTAGCCGGGCCGCTTGCGGCCCGTGTCCGAGGGCATCGAACGGCCGCTAAACACGGTTCGCAAGCGAACCGGCTAAATAATGAATGGATCGACAGCGTTGTCCGATGTCTGACAAACATAAGAGCATCAAGGTTTTCACCCTCAAAATCGCCCATCGGAAAAAATCTGAATTTACTTGAACGAATTTATTTGACTAATTTACCAATGCATGGGTACACTCTTCTAACGTTCGTGTTGAAAGAGATCGATTGCTTTTATCGTTTTGCGTGTGCAATCGAATCTTTATCCACTCAATGCGAAGGATTTGAAGTGAAGGCATGACGGAATTACTCCATTGAAATTTACCATCGACGGTGTTCGTCGATGGGTCTCAAGTTGTCGCTTCAGGATGCTTCATCGGTTAGACCTACTCGCTTGATGTCCATGTGATTTGAGCGATTCTCAAACGTCATTATCATAATAATATAGATTGATACGACATCGGCATTGAAGCCGAATAGGTTCCGCCGGGCGAGTATTTTGAGCGACGTATCGAAAGGAGCTTCTTTATGAAGCGTCAGAATCGTTTGCAGTCCAAGGGCTTTACGCTCGTTGAACTGCTCGTCGTCATCGGGATCATCGCTCTGCTGATCTCGATCCTGCTTCCCTCGTTGAGCAAAGCCCGCGAGACCGCCAATCGCGTGAAGTGCGGCAGTAATATGCGTCAGCTTGGTCAGGCGATGCAACTGTACGCCAACGAGAACAATGGTAACTACCCCCGCACGTACTACAACAGTGCTGCGCCAGCCCCCACGTTGACCAGTAAGGGTAACGATTCGGATACCCCGTTTTCAGCCTTGGCTGCCAGCCCGGTTGGCAATAACAACGTCACTGCAGCCGCCTTCCTGCTTCTGCGAACCCAGGATATGACTTCTGCTGTGTACATTTGCCCCAGCAGCAATGCTGAAGCCGATAGCTACACGACTGGGAAAACGAAGGGGAACATTCAGTTCCAGTCCAACTTCAGCGATATCCAGCTCAATTGCAGCTACAGCTTCCAGAACATGTATCCGGGCACGCCGGCCGTCGATGACGGTTTCCGCTGGACGAATACCCTGAAGGCTGACTACGCAATTGTCGCCGATCAGAATCCGGGCAAGACGGGTGGTGCCGTTGGTGCGGTTCTGACCAACTCGAGTGCCAAAGATCAGATGATTGCCAACAGCAAGAATCACCAACAACAAGGTCAAAACGTGTTGTACGGTGACGGTCACGTCGAATTCGGTCACACCGCGTTTGCCGGCGTGAATCTCGACAATATCTATACCCAAGGCGGTCCTCGCCTTCCGTCCGGCGAAGTGAAGCCGGTCAATGGTACCCTTGATCCGACGACTCCTGCTGCACAGTCCCCGAAGAACAAGGACGACAGTCTTCTGTTGCCGTTCTCCATGTAATTTGGTGGCTTCTAGTCAGTGATAGTATGTTTGTATGACAAGGCCCGCCTTCACAGGCGGGCCTTGTTCGTTGATGCGCGGGACGGATAGTGGGTGGGGTGGGCGTACTCGCCGACCGTCTTCGTTTTCGGCGGTATGCAAACGGTGGGCGAATACGCCCACCCTCCATATTTCTGACGTAAGCAACGTTTGTTCAACAAAAGCGTTGTAAGAACATGATCAAAATCGCCTTCCTGTCGGTCGCGATGGTCGTGGCATTTTTGCCTTCTGTCTTCGCGCAATACCCAGAATGGACGCATACGGGCGATTTGACGATCTTGACCACACCGGAGGGCGCGAATCTGCCGACGGGATCCTCTGTTGAGGGGTTCCCATTGCTGGTGCGCCTGCACAAGGACTGGTTTGATTTCAAGCAGGCGAAGGCTCATGGTGAGGATGTCCGCTTTTCAAACGTGGCCGGATTGCCGCTCGCCTATCAGGTTGAGGAATGGGACGCGGCAAAAGGCACGGCGAGTATCTGGGTGCGCATTGCGAAAATTGAAGGCAATACACGGCAGACGGTTCGAGTGCATTGGGGCAAAGCGGATGCGACGAGCGAGTCGAGCGGGAAGGCCGTATTCAATGAATCGAATGGTTTCGCGAGTGTGTGGCATCTGGGCGATCACGTGGTAGATGAAGTGGGCACGCTGGAGTCGAAGGATGTCGGCACGACGGTGACGCCGGGTATCGTCGGAATGGCACGGCATTTTCCAGGAAAGCAGGGCGTTTTTGGCGGGGAAAAAATCACAAATTATCCGTTGGGCGAAAGTGCGCACTCAACCGAGTTGTGGTTTCGTGCCGAGCAATCGAATGGCACGATCATCGGCTGGGGCAACGAGGGAGGCGGGCGCGGAAGCAAGGTGCGGATGCAGTTTCGCAGTCCGCCGCATGTGCATGTGGACAGCAATTTTTCAGATGTCGATGCGGCCGAGCGGCTGCCGGTCGGTGAGTGGATCGACGTTGCGCACACGTATGCGAATGGTGAGGGTCAAATCTACATCAATGGTAAGCTCGCGGGCCATGAGAAACCTGTGCTTCACATCAAGAGCCCCGCACGGCTGTGGCTTGGCGGTTGGTATGACAACTACGACTTCATCGGTGACATTGATGAGGTTCGGGTATCTCGCGTGGCGCGTTCAGCAGATTGGGTGCGAATGTGTTACGAGAACCAGAATCCGATGCAAATGCTCGTTGGCCCTGTGATTCAAAAGGGACAGTCGTTTTCCGTTTCGCAGTCGCGGCTCACGGTGGCAGAGTCGAAAAGCGCAACGATCTCGGCCCAGGCGGGTGGGGCACAGAAAGTCATTTGGATTTTGAAACGGGATGGAGGCGAAAGCGTGGTGGCGGTGGACCGGTTCGAGTTTACATTCCAAGCCGGGCGTGTGGTTGGCGATCAGAAAGCGATTTTGGTTTTCAAGGCGGTTTATCCTAACGAGGTGAAGACCAGGGAGATTCCCATCACGGTGAACGAGGATGTTCCAGAGCCGATGTTTACGTTGAAGGCGCCTGCGGCATGGGATGGCCGCGCGGCTATCGAAGTAGTACCGCTGGTCACGAATCTGACCGCGATGCAGGAAAAGGGCGCCGGGGAATTGAAGATCGACTGGAAGGTTGCGGGCATTGCGACTCTCAAGAAAGCCGCGCCGGGAAAGCTGCTGCTTGAGCGCGCTCAAAATAGCGGTGTGATGACCTTGACGGCGACGATCAGCAACGGTGGTCAACCGGCGACACAAACCATCACGATCGATGTGAAGGAGCCTGGAAACGACGCCTGGATTGCGCGAACGCCCGGAAATGATGAGAAGCCGATGGAGGGTCAGTTTTACGCACGTGACGACAAAGGTGAAGGCACGATTTATTACAACGGTACTTTGGTCGAAGCGGCGGACTCAGTTTTTCTCAGAGTGTATGCGGATGACAAGCCCTTCAAGACAGAGACGGCGAAGCTGGAGGCGGACAAGTCTTATGCGTTGTCCACAAGAGTGAAACCAGGCCTCGTCAAATACAAAGTGGAGTTCGGCACGAACGCGGGCGGTCATGAAAAAGTGTTGCAAACCTTGAACAATCTGGTTTGCGGAGATGCCTACATTATTCAAGGCCAATCAAATGCGCTCGCGACGGATACCAGCGAAAAATCTCCGCCAATCACCAGCGAGTGGATTCGCAGCTATGATCGTCCACCGGAGAACGCCAATGATGTGCGGGGCAACCTGTGGTGTAATCCAGTCTGGAAGGCGGAGCACGGCGAAAAGGCGGAACTCGGCTGGTGGGGCATGGAGTTGGCGAAGCGGTTGGTCGCAAGTCAGAAGATCCCCATCTTCATTATCAACGGAGCCGCCGGCGGAACTCGTATCGACCAGCACCAGCGGAACGAGGCCAATCCTACCGACCTGACTACTATTTACGGACGAATGCTTTGGCGCGTGCAGCAGGCGCGGCTGACCCACGGAATTCGCGGGATTCTCTGGCACCAGGGTGAAAATAACCAGGGCACAGATGGGCCCACCGGCGACTATGATTGGAAAGCATATCAAGCCTATTTCATCGAAATGTCTGCGGGGTGGAAACGGGACTTCCCGAATCTAAAGCACACCTATGTCTTTCAGATCTGGCCGAATTCCTGCAGCATGGCAGGTAGCACTGGGGCTGGCGATATGATCCGCGAGATTCAGCGGAGTCTACCGCGCCTCTATTCAAATATGAGTGTCATGTCGACACTCGGCATCAAGCCGCCAGGTGGTTGCCATTTTCCACTTGTGGGCTGGTCTGAATTTGCAAAACTGATTCAGCCTTTGATCGAGCGAGACAACTATAGCCGGCAGTTCACCGAATCCATTACCCCGCCCAATCTACGCTCGGCCTACTATACCAGTGCCGCCAAAGAGGAAATTGCGATGGAGTTTGATCAACCTATTGTCTGGGCCGATGGGCTAACCGATCAGTTTTATCCGGATGGAGAGAAGGGGAAAATCGCCTCGGGCAAGTTGAGCGGAAATATGCTCATACTCAAACTAAAGGAGGCTTCCGCTGCGAAAAAAATCACCTATCTAAAAGAAGCCGCATGGAGCCAGGAGAAACTGATTGTGGGTGCCAATGGAATCGCTGCGTTATCGTTCTGCGACGTGCCGATTGCGAGTGAAAAGCCGATCCATTGACCAGGGGCCGCAAGAAAGCGCGCCAACTTCTGGGCAGGACTTGGCACTGGATGAGTCGAGAGGCTCCTGTCCGGTTCTGAGAGAGCGTGGGGGCGAAACTCTCCCACGCCACTCACCTTCCATCGGCCGCATCACTTCCGGTTCAATGTCGTTCTAAGGTTGCGCGGCCGGGGGACTGAATACGGTAACTGCCGGGTCAGTCAGGTTCCGCCAGACGGTAAGCGCACCGCTTTGACCGCCGACGATGAGGGTGCGTCCATCGGGTGTGACGGCGGCGGCTTGCAGGAAATCACCGGTGGGGTGCAAAGCACGGACGATGCCGCCGGTGTCGTTGATGATTTTGATCTGAGCATCGGCGGCGACTGTGACCGCCTCGCCTTGCGTGCCGAAGAAATGAACGGCGGTTACTTCTTTTCCAAACCCGGCAACGGCGGCTTTGCGGTCGCCGGAGACCAGGTCCCAAATCTTCACTTGATTGTCGGCACCGCTGCTGGCCAGCGTGCGGCCATCGGGCTTCCAACTGACGCCGAGCACATGGTGCGAATGCCCTTCCAAAGACCGGGTGATTTTGCCGGTCTTCAGATCGAGGATACGCGCGAAACGGTCCGCCGCGCCGGAAGCGAGTTGAGTGCCATCCGGCGAAAAATCCAGCGCGAGAACGGCGTCGCTATGCACTTCGTCGAAGGAACGCAATAGTTGGCCGGAGTTCGGATTCCACAGCTTGATTTGCCCACCGCGACTCGGTTCACCGCTGCCGGAGGCGAGCATCGTGCCATCGGGGCTGAATTGCAGCGCGTTGACGCGGTCACTGATCGGGGAGTTTGAATCACCGCTGCCGATCGTGCGTTCAAGTGTCCACGAGCCACCGAGATTCCACAGCGTTGCGCTGCCATCGGAATTACTCGTGACGAGTTCGCCATTTCGGGTAAAAGCGAATGAACCGTTTGAAGTGCCAGAGATACTCTCCAGATGCGCGCCATTGCTGGCGTTCCAGAGATCGACGGAACCGTCTTCGCCCGCAGTAGCAAGGGAATAATTATCCAGCGAGAAGGCAGCGTTCCGGATCGTTACGTTGATGGATTTCACCTTCTGCTGCGCGATCGCGAATTCGCTCGCAGCCTTCTTGTGAGCTTCCTGTGCGGCGGCCTTCGCGGCGTTGGCGGCGATTAAGTCTGCTGCCACTTTTCGCGAGGCGACTTCGGCGAGCTTTACTTCCGTGGAGGCCGTGGTGACGTCCCGCTGGGCAGACTGGACCTCGGCATCAGCGGGGACTTTGGCTTTGTCCGAGGCGGCAATGGCGTCTACCAACGGCTTGAGCCTGGGTTGCGAAACGATGGCCGAGGCGGCGGCTCGGGCGATGACGGCGGCTTTCTTCGCAGCATCGGCAGATGCCAACAATCCTTCCAACACCGGCGCGGCGGCTGACGATGCCTTCGCAGTCGTCGCGACGGCCTGCGCGTCGTTCGCCACGCGCTCGGCCGCTTGGGCAAGTTCTTCGGCTCGATGTAGCTCCGCATCGGCCGCCAACGCAACGCCGGCAGCGGCTTTGTCTGCGACGGCTTTTGCGACCTTGGCCTGCTTTTCGGCCAATACTTTGTCCGTGGCAGTCTTGGCCGCGGTGGATTTTGCAAGCCGGTCCTCAGATGCCTTTTGACTGGCGACTGTCCTATCGACCCGCGAAGACGCATAGGTCATCTCGGCGGTAGCCAACTGCACGATACGTTCTTGTTTTTCAGTTTCACGAATGACGAGCGAGCCACTCTTGATCTCGGCGATCGAGGTTCCTTTATCTACGTCCCAAAGCCGGGCGATCTTGTCTGGCCCAACGGCAACGAGCACCTTCCCGTCCGGTCGAATCGCCAATGCAATGGCAGGGACGCCGTGCGCGACCAGAGACGCCGGGACTTGCACTGGCGCGGTTGTGGGTGCGGTAGTGGGGGAAGTTGTCGGCGCGGTGGTCGGGACGAGGGCTAACTTTTTTGACGTAGGTTCACTGCGACGCCAGATCTTGATCTCTCCATATCCGCCGGATGCCAACAGCGTTCCATTCGGGCTGAACGCCAGTGATTGCACGATTTCACGGTGGGCGATCTTCGTAGATGAGGCGCCGAGGCTTGGATCGACGAGGGTTACCACGGGCCTCGATGAGGGGAGATCGTACATGTGAATCTGGTTGGCTCGCCCGGCGGCGGCCCATCGACCCTCGGCACTGATCGCGACGGCATCAATCGGTTGCAATCGCGCCGCAGGCACTTGCCACTGGATGGGGCCGATCCCGCGCACTTCACCTTTGGCACCCTGATCGATCCATAGCCGTAATAATCCAAGCTGGGTGGGGGTGAGATCCGGCGCGGATACCTTGTTATCCTTCGGCGGCATCAGTGGTTTTTCCTGATGTGCGGCCACCCGCAGTAGCGAGCTTTCGGCACCATGACCGGGCTTCACGACGTCGCCATTTTCCCCACCTTTTAGAATATCCGCAGGCGTCTCCAGAATTAAATCTGCCTTTGAACGCTTGCGGTTGTGACAGGCCAGGCAACTGCCCCGAAATAAGGGGAGAATTTCAGTTTCGAAGTCGACCGCCGTCGTGCGGTTTACCTTTTCAATCACCAGAGGTGGGCCATCGGTTTCGGCAAGCGCACGGCTTACGGAAAACATGGAAAGGATGGCCGCGCAGATGACAACTACGAGGGATTTCAAAAAAATAAACTTGGATCGCTTCATTCGTCCACTACTTTGCCGGTTTGGGGGCTTCGACGACGCGCACCGTGATCGGCGGTGAATAAAATGAAGACGTCACATCGGCGACGGCTCCATCCTTCCCAGCGATTTTTTTCGCGTATTTTACCTTTGCCTGGGATTCAATGTGCAGCGAATACTCCCCCACCGGAAGTTTTGTCTGGTTCAAATCCAACTCAATCGCGGCCGATTCAGCTTTGGCGTCCACCGTCACTTCCTTGCCTACGGCAAGCACCGGGTGACCGACGATTTTCAGAGAGATCGGGCCTGACGCCTCGGCTCGATGGACAATCTTCAAAGGGATCGACAACTTCCCCGCGACCGGTACATCCCACGTTCGTTCTGAGGGCTGACCGATCGACAACGGGGACTCTTCGGAATCGCTGACAGCGAGCATGAATCGCGCAGTCAGGCGTGATCGCATGACGTCAATTCGCTTATTCGCAACGTCGTAGTTGCTCCAGCTAATGGTGGCAGGCCGGGCCTCGCGAATGACATTCAGTGCGCCGATTCGGCTGCTGCCGGTGATGATGATCGGACCCGCCCAGCCAGCGGCATCGGAAGCCGCGCCCAACATCAGGCTCGCCGAAGTTGCCCCGGATGGGATTGTTGTGGGTCCGGCAACCACACCCGGCGGAAGGCCGGTGGCCTGAATACGAATCTGTCCGGTGAAACCATCGCGTCGTTGAGCGATCACTCGAATCGGGGACACCCCCGCGCGACGAAGCAGTGTCGTCGAAATGGGGACATCCTTTGAATCCTTAGGATCGGGCAATGGCGAGGCCACGATCGCCACGAGTTGAAAATCAGGTGACTCGTTGCGAATTTCCAGGCGGAATGGGCTCGTTCGCCGCTCGGATCGCGATTGAAACAAGTTACGCACGGCCACGCGATAATTGCCCGCCTGCTTGATCTCAAGCCGAGTGGCTGGGTCATGTGTCGACACTGAAAATTCCACCACTCCGGCAGGCGGAGTCTCGTAGGCCTCCTGGACATCGACCGCTTTGATCTCCCCTTTTGCGTCCTGTTCCATGCGTTGAACAAGCAGCATTGGGGAGGTGGGCGCGCCAAGGCGATGCGAAAACACTTCGATCCAGTAGACCGCCCCTGCCGGCGCGCTGAAGTTATACCAGGCTTGTTCCTGACCCGGTTCAAACCGACCTGCAACCACGCACGGGGGATCCAGATGCTGAGGCTGGTCTGGTTTTGCGGATGTTGATGTCGGTGAAATTGGTTGGCGGTCATTTGTTAGCGTCAAGAATGCGGCGGCGGATGGGACCGGCCAACGGAAGAATGAAAAGTCGGTGGCGTCCGGCATTCCGGTTGAAGGAGAGTCCGGCGCTACACTCACCCGGTAAAAGTACTCCGGCCCGCCGCGATACATGAGGTCGTGGATTTTAAGAAGGTGTTGTCCATCGAATGCCGCCGAAAACACAAGTGGATCACCGCTTTCATTGCGCACTAATTCGTGTCCTGTGGGATCGACCAATGTCACGACGGGCTCCATTTTCGATTCGATTGACGCCGTCGAAGTGGCGACGCGAATGTTGTCCCCTTTCTTGAGAGTCAGACGAAAGTAATGAGCCGTGTTTGCTTCAGCGATTGCGTGGACGGCGGAGTTTACGCTGAATTCCAAGGCCGCTTGTGGTGAGATGTTTCCGGGTTTAGCAGTGGACTCCGGTTCGACTCCGACTTGAAATGTTCGTGGGTTGCTGATCCCGTACCGACCGATCGCGCGCACGTCGTAAAGTCCAGGCTTCACGTCCGCTGCAACGGTCACCAGGAATTTCCCGGTGGCGGGTTCCCCGGGTTTGCCGGCCTTTGGCTGGGCGGAGATCCCGGCAGATGAGAAGTACAACTGGTTGACGTCTTCGAGGTCCGCACCGCCAACGGTGACTTCAACCGAGGAGCCGTGCATACCGCCGGGCGGCACGATGCCAGTGAGGCGCGCCCGTGGAAGTTCGGCGCGCGTGGGATTTGAAATGAACGTCGCCGTCAATACCAGAAGGATCGAGGCGACCGATCGAATAAGCGTTGACCGGAACTCGCAGTCCGAACTTTTTGCAGGACCAACGGTATCTGACGGGACTTTTGATATTTGCAGATGCATTCGTCTTTTGATGAACTCCCCGCTCAGTGGTTGAACAGGAACTCCTTGGAGTTGATCATTGCCCAAACGATGTCTTCGTAGGCCTCGCGCTTATCGGCCGGTTGGAGTTTTCCGTCCTTCCCGCGCACTTGACGCCCAATGTATTTTGCGGCGAGCGATAGCTCGTCAGCAGTGGGTTGTCGTGTGTACGCCATCAGATAGAGATCGCGAAGTTTTTCATCATCGGCGCGCGACGTTTCCGCCGCGAAGAGTGCCGCTCGTCCGCTCTTACTCGAAAGTTTTTCAAGGAGCACTTTGGAATTGAGCAGGTGCAGGCTCTGCGAAAGGCTCGCGTCTTGCGATCGCTCGCATTCACAGGCGCTGGACGATTCAGGACGTCCAAAGACCGTCAGAAAATAGGATGAAGTATTGAAGCTGTTGTCGGGCAATTGAACCGCGCGCGTGCCGACGGGCAAACCGGGATAGGATTCAGAAGTTTGGGCCACCACATTGATTGAATCAGACAATACTTCTGCCGTCAGTCGTTTCGAGTAATAGCGGGAGTAGTTCTGGCGGTCCGGCCCGTTGTACGCATTGGGGACGGGACTCAACTGATAGATGCGGGAGCGGCAGATCGTCCTGACCAGCTCTTTCAAGTCATATCGGCTATCGACGAAATGCTTTGCCAGTGCGTCAAGGAGTGCCGGATTGGTTGGTGGGTTGGTCGCACGCATGTCATCATCAGGATCGACCAGACCGCGATTCAGAAAATGCTTCCAATATCGGTTGACGAGCGCCGGAGCGAAGAATGGATTCCGTGGATTGACCATCCAGTCCACGAGCGCTTCGCGCGCATCGGATTCGGCAGCCAGATCGCGCGGCTTGTCGCCCAACCCGGCAGGCTTCGCGGGCAGTTGCGTCTTGATATTGGTCGCCACGGGAACCGCACGCCGAGCAAAGACGATTTCTTCACCAGCTTCAGAAGGCTTGCGCGTTACCTGTGAGAAAAACGCCGCCAGACTGTAATAGTCCTGCTGACTCCATCGCTCATAGGGATGATGGTGGCATTGTGCACACTGAATTCGCGTGGCCAGAAACAGTTGAGCCGTGTCTTCTAATTGAGTATTAGCGGTCGTCACCTGTCGATACCATTCGACCTGTGGATTTCGAGTGACTTCCCCGGAAGCAGTGATGATCTCCCTCACAAACTGATCGTATGGCTTGTTGCGGTTCAGGCTATCGCGAATCCAATCGTGGAACAGGTAATTTCCGCGGGCATGCGTTGCATTCGTGCGGCGATTCCGAAGTAAGGCCGACCAGACATTCGCAAAATGATCTGCGTAATCCGGAGTGTCGAGCAGGCGATCAATACACTTGTCCCGTTTCGTGGAATCCGGGTCGGCAAGGAATTGTCTTGCCTCTTCAAGCGTTGGCAATCGACCGGCAATATCGATGGTGACCCGGCGAAGAAACGTGCCATCGTCACACGCTTCCGAGGGCGGCATGCCCATTTCTCTGAGCTTGCTGAAGACCAGTTCATCAATGAAATTATTGGGTGACGGCAATACACCGACCGGCGCGCCCAATGGAAGGGTCGCCTGGAAGACGCCAACATTCCCTTGATAGCGGACCATTGTCGAAACGCTGCCCGGCCGTTCCATCGTGATCAGATGACCGGCGGAGTCGATCGTCGCCATTTCCTTATCGCTCGTCTCGTAAACGGCGCTTCGCGTGACATCTTGTGTGGAACCGTCCGTGTACCGCGCGGTGACGACCAGTTGCTGATCGCCTCCAAGTGCCATCGTGCGTAGCGGCGGGAAGACTTCGATTCCGGAAACGGTCGGATCAGTTGGATTGCCGTAGGGCATTCCCTGGCTGATCCAGCGGACGAGGAGCTTATAATCGTCGGAAGCCGGATCAAGTTTTTTGCCACCACCGTGAGGAACCAGAGCCGTGCCTTTGGTGAGCAGCAAGCTGTGCTCGGGTGCCGCCGGTGATAGCCGACGGCCACGAGATTCGCTGACCAGATGCTCATAATCTTCAGCCGGTTCAAAGCCCATCAGCGAAAGACGAAAACCGTTTTGACCACTGGATTTCCCGTGGCAACCGCCGGTATTGCAACCGGTTTTCGTAAAAATCGGGACGATCTGATTCACGAAATTAATGGGCAGCGACTCTTGAGCTTTCTCGACGATCAAATCAAGCGCTGCGGTGGCCCCACCACTCGAGGCGTTGACGGTAACACGACCGTCTTTCAATGGCGACACTTCACCGCTATTGCTGATCTGAACGAGGCCAGCCGGCGAAGTGGAGTACGCCGCATTTCGGGTGTGGTCGCGCAGCTTACCATCGGGCAGTTCTGCGGTGACGAGAAGTTGAAGTCGGGCATCACGCCCTTGCATGCGCGGCGGGGTTTTGGTCTCAGACCGCGAACCAGCCTGAATTGTCAGACTCTTGAGAGGGGCAGACGGTTGCGAGGTGGCACTTTGAACTGGACGCGCAAGGACCAGCAAGCTCAAAACCACTGCGGAGAAATAAATCCATCGAAGTCGAGAAAACATTGGTCTGGGTCTCTTAGACGATTTGGTCGGGTTCTTCTTATGTTCGGCTTTAGGGCTTGGGGAATTATAGGTGGCGTGGGCGTCTCGCCCGCGTTTTCTTCAGAGAAAAGCACGGGCGAGACGCCCATGCCACCATTTCTTTCCAAGCTCTTTAGCGGACTCTACGAAAGACGAATTTAAATCTGCTACACCAAACTGAATAGGACTCTAAATCAATTCAGGCATCGGTTGATGCCCGTCGACCAGATACTGCGGACGACCAGTCAGATCAGGCAGAGTGACTTTACTCACGTCGATGCCAAGATTGCGGTAGAGCGTTGCGAAGACTTCGCCGAATTGAACCGGACGATCTTTCGCTTCACCCCCAAGGCGATCGGTCGAACCGATGACCTGGCCCATCTTCATCCCGCCGCCCGACAACAGGGCACAGGAAACACCCGGCCAATGATCACGGCCACCGTCTTTGTTGATCTTTGGCGTGCGACCAAATTCGCCCCAGACTACGACTGAGACATCTTTATCAAGCCCGCGCTGATACAGATCCTCGATCAGCGCGCTGACACCCTGGTCGAACAATGGCAGATCCTGGCGAAGCGCGTCGAAGTTCTTGCCGTGATGGTCCCACCGGCTGAAGGCGAGCGTAACGCAACGGGCACCGGCTTCGACAAGCCGACGGGCCATGAGGAATTGTTCCATCAATTTAGGGCCGCCGTCGTCACGGTTCTTCGGGTCGCCTTTACCGTATCGCTCGCGGACTTTCGGGTCTTCTTTATTAAGGTCAAACGCTTCAACCATTTTGCTGGATGTCAAGACGCCAAATGCCTGCTGATTGAAAGCGTCGAGGCCGGACATTGCACCGCTATTGTCCACATCACGGCGGAAGCGGTCGAAGCTGGTCAGGAGCGCCCGCCGATCCGCCAATCGATCCAGCGTGATTCCATTCAAGACCATATCCGATTGACCCGCGCCCTCCGGTTTGAATGGTGCGTGCGCAACACCCAGGAATCCGGCCGCACCGGAATCAGCCCATTCCATATGGCCCATTTTCGGGGACAGCCCGATGAACGGTGGAACGGACGGGTCGGCGGCACCTTGAAGCTTGGACAGCACCGCGCCCAAAGAAGGCCAACCTCCCGGCGGCGCCTTTACAGGCAGCCGGCCGGTCAGGCACTGAAATGCCTCATGTCGATCGGCGGCACCAACCATTGAGCGAATGATGGTCATCTTGTCCATCAATTTCGCAATGCGCGGCATATGCTCACAAATCTGGATGCCATCCACATTTGTATTAATGGGTGTGAATTCACCGCGAATTTCCGATGGAGCATCCATCTTCAGGTCAAACATATCCTGATGGGAAGGCCCGCCCGGCAGGTAAATCATGATTACGGCCTTGTGGGCCCGACGCGCTCCGGTCGATGCCTCCGCGCGCAAAAGCTGTGGCAACGTCAGGCCACCCAACCCTAAAGCACCGATTTTGAGGAAGTTCCGGCGTGATACACCATCGCAGAAACGCTGCGAGCGGCCCAGTATGGTAAGCATAAACCTCCTATTCAAAACGCGGCTTATCGAGTCACATGACGTCCGACTCACAAGATTGTACCCCTCTCACGCTGACCCGTTGTTAACTTCGGCAAAACTCACGCCTTCAAAAAAGATAACATCCGCATATTTTTGCGCCTGACTCTCCGACATCGTGTAGTAATGTACTCCATGATGCAGGAATCAAGGTGTGGCAAGCAGAATAGACGTGCTTTCAATGCAGAAATTCGCATGGCGGATGGAAGTAATGCAGAGGTGGACGTGACGAAAATGCTTTGGACGGGAGGCCCGGGCACGGTTCGAGAGGTGGAAGCGCGGCTTCCCAGACGGCTTCGCGGCGGGGCGTATCAGGGCCATCGCAATTGAATGTATCGCAGTATAATGCTATTTCGTGGTTCGACGGGGCGTGACAGGCTTGCGCCCCGATAGTAACGAAGTTTCGCAGAAAACCTGTCTTCCGCCACGAAAAGAGCTTGGGCATGGACGCCCATGCGACCGAGAAGGTCTTTTGCGTTTTTTCTGAAACATCCCCGATCGACGCGCGCCCAACGCCTCTCATCCCCTATAAGAGCCTTTTGACGATCTTGATCCTCGCCGTGTTGTGCGGCGACGATGGCTGGGCCGCGGTGGAATCCTGGGGACTGATGAATCGCGACTGGCTTGAAACGTTCCTCGACCTTCCCCACGCGAAATGAAACCGGTTCGGAAATTGTTTCTATTTTTTCAATCGTAGCCGCGGAAGAAAAGGGGACACTCAAGTTTACGCGTGTATGATGGTCGGCCAAGTGGCCTTGGGCGATTACTCGCCCAAGGCCACCCGGCTGTCGATTTTGCATGCATTCATTCACGACCCCGTTTCATCTCCGGAGGGCGCATCGGCGCGAAGGCGGACAGGCGGGGACGTGGGCGGATACGGGCGGACGGGAACCATCCGACGGCGAACGACAAGCGGCCTCTGCCTCGGCTCCAGAGCTGACAGGGGAGCGAAGGGAGTACCCTTCGCTCGTCGTCCCTTCCACTCCATCGCCCCGGCGTCGGCCCCCGGCGCTGCGCTCTGACGTGAGGGCCGACGCCGACGCGACGGAGCTACAGGGACGACGGGGAACGTCTGTTGTGTGGCCACGCGGGATGCGAAGAGTGGGCGCGAGAGGAAGCCCGTCACATCGGATCGGCGCAGTCAACGGGAGTCTGGCCGGCGTACCGGAACTTCCCGAGGCCGGCCGGGTCGTGGATCAGGCCTTCGTGGTTCTCGAAGCCGGTGAACAGGCCGACCGGATGGCCGTGGGGCTGGACCGGCGGGTAAACCGGCGCGAGCGCCGGGTCGTAAATCCCGTCGCAGTGCAGGGGCGCGGCGTCCGCCGCCGTTGTTCGCCGCTTGCCGTTCACCCTTTTCACCGGATTCCCGAAGGCGTCAAAGTTGAAGTGCTTCATGCTGGGTTCTCCGCTCTTCTTGCAATCCATCGGCTCGGCGTTGCGCTCCATCGACAAGGTCCGCCGCTGGCTTGGAGCCAAAGAGACGACGGAATGGTTGCCCCACCGATCACTTCTTGCCCCTCAGTGCATTTACACCGGATACGAGAGCAATTATCTCGACGAGGAGGAACATCCCTGCCAAGAGCCTCGATTCACCTGCAACTAGCATATGTACCGTGCGCCAGATCGCGATCAGGATGACGCAAAACGTGAGCGTGACAATCAACGTGCGCATAGTCATATCCCTGCTCCATGCAATAGCCGCACTGCGAGGCGAGGCAGCTCTCAAGGTCTGCGTTGCCGACACGTTCGTGCCGCCGACTCTAAGTAAAGAGATACTTTATTATCTGTTTGTATCCGTTGAATGCTGCTTGCTTAAACGTCTCCTTAAAGAATGGCGGCAGTGAATCGGCACCCCCCGGGAGCGGGAGGTTAAGTAATCCAGCCTGTATGCCAGAGAGGATCGAATCAACGATGATGGATTCCGACTTGCTCCAGTCAGTCGGCTGATCGTGCCACCAGCGATTGATGTTGGTACCGACATTGCCGAGTAGTTGGGGAGACTTCACCAAGAGCGAGCTTGCCGACGCGAATCCTGCCGACAACCAAACGTTCTCGGAATTGAACTTCCCTTCGTTTCCAACCTTGAATGCTCGCGCGATTGAGACATTCCGCAGGTTTGTGACGATGAACGCCGCATTCTCGGAAGGAGTTGGGTTATGGGCATTCTTCCCGAGAGAGGTTGTTAAGTTGTCAATAAGCGTTCCCCACAGCGTTCCATACGCGATGTAGAACGCATCCGTAGCAAATGCGGGGTTCAGAATTCCTTTGTCTCTAAACGCGATGTAGGCAAGCGCACCGCCCGCAGGCGTACCTTCCCATGCTCCATTCCAAAACGAGCCGCCAGCCCGAGCTGTCAGGACGCCTGTTGCCACCGGGGTGAGGATTCCCACAAGCGCAGCTTGGACGCCAACGCTTGTAAGTATGTCTCCCAAGGTTGAATGCCCTGACGGATCAACGAGATTCACCGGACTCGCATTTGCATAGAGGTATTTGTGGAGTTAGTTGAGTCCGACGCGGATTCGTAGCTGCATCCGACGCAAGCCCGACGCATTCCGGCACTTGCGGAAGGGGTGGCCGAGGCGCGGTCGTGCGCACCTACTCCGTGCGCCTTGAGGCGAGTTCCCGGCTAACTGGACAGCCGGGGATGATGAAGTTTTCAAAGAGCGACGGCCTTGGCCGGCGGGGATTGTACCAGCGCGATGCCGGTGTCCACAGGGGTCGGATGGGCTTGTAGATTTCTTCTTTAGCCGCCTTCTTCCTCCCTGGCGCACCGGTGATCGGCGCATCAATCGAGGGTTGGGGAAGGCGGCTAAGGAGGGGTGATGGCGGCTTCTCTGCGCGCACGGGAGGCGCGCAGGTCGGGGTGGGGTTCAGCGGCGAAGTCGGCGAATGGAATTACAGTTATGCGCTCGTGAGCGCGCTCAACTCGGAGTTTTTCCGGAAGTACAGCTGGGTGGCGCCCGCCGGCCGGAGACGCTTCGAATCCTCGTTCGCG
>JBBRMF010000004.1:0-48741 GCA_038230975.1 Tepidisphaerales bacterium | reverse complement strand
TGGCTGAGCGGATGGATGTCAAATACATCGTCAGCGCCACCACGCGTGAAAAGCGGTCGGGGGATGAAGATGCCAAGATCTATGACTATGTCACGCGCGATGAGTTCTTCAAACGACTTGACGCCGATGCCTATCTTGAATACGCCCAGGTGTATGGCGATTACTACGGCACACCCAAGCATCCCGCCATGGATTATCTGGTCGCCGGGCAAGATGTGCTTTTAGAAATTGACATGCAAGGCGCGCTGCAGGTGCGATATCAGTATCCCAATGCCCTGCTGGTCTTTGTGCTTCCGCCCGATGCACAAACGCTCCTGCAAAGACTTACGGATCGAGGTCGTGAATCGGCCGAAGAAATCCAAAAGCGCTTTCGCGTGGCCAAACGCGAAGTGCAGATGGCCAAAGGCAGCCGTGCATTCGATCACATGGTCATCAACGACACCGTCGAACGAGCCGTCGAAGAAATTATAAAAACGATCAAACATAAGAGGTCTGGTGGAATATAGTCAGCGGTCAGTAGTGAGACGTTAAGAATTTCACAACTGACGACTGAAAAGGAAAGAATATGATTGAAGCCCTGAAGAGTGACGAAATCGTGCATAAGGTTGGCGGCCGGTTCAAACTGACTGCCTTGATCCAGAAGCGAATGATCGAATTGATGGATGGCGCTCGACCGTTGGTGGAGCGGAATGGCCACATGACCGATCTGGAAGTGGTCGTGCAGGAAATCCTGCAGGACAAAATCGCGATCGACTACGAAGCCAGCGGTTTGGCGCTTCCGACGAAGATTTAAGCTGGAATGAAGCGATAAGCCGCAAGCGCCCGCTTGCGGCTTAGCCGTCCCACGTCCGCACACCTATGAAGGACACTGTTGTCCCATCTCCGGACTCTCCGCCTTCGCTCACCGGCCGCGAAATCATCGTTGCCGTCTGCGGCGGGATAGCCGCTTACAAAGTCGCCGAGGTCGTCAGTAAACTCGTCCAACTCGGCGCTGGCGTCACGGTCGCCATGACCGCCGAGGCCCAACAGTTCATCACCCCGCTCACCTTCCAGGCCCTCAGCGGCCGTGAGGTGCGAACCAGCACGTTCAATCTCGTCGAATCCTCCGACCCGCAGCACATCAGCCTGACCGAGCGCGCCGACCTGATGCTCGTCGCCCCCGCCACCAACAACATCCTCGCCAAAGTCGCCCACGGCTTATGTGATAATCTCGTCAGCCTCATGATCTGCGCCGCCGACTGCCCGGTCATCTTCGCCCCGGCGATGAACAACCGCATGTGGGAACACCCCATCGCCAAAGAAAACGTCGCGAAGCTGAAGTCGCATGGCTATCGATTCATCGGGCCGGAAGATGGATGGCTGGCATGCCGGAACACGGGGCCGGGGAGGTTGAGTGAGCCGGTTAGGATTGTGGAGGAAATTTCAGCTCTGCTAATGTCGAAAATTGGCAGATAGCACAAATTAGATCAAAATAAGGGAGTGTTAAGCGATCTACTACTAGCGACCGTGGACGATGCGATTTTAGGCGGCGAATCGGTATCTTCACCATTCCGAATCGACGTCAAAGGTCGCGACCTCGTGAAGCTTTCGACTCTTTGGGCGATTCTAGAGCGAAGAACATTTGATCGCCAGACGAGTGTCGGCCTTTTTCCAGAGATCTTTGAAGAGTCCGACGATGGGCCGTGGATTTTTGAATTTCCTCATGGACTAGATGATGTGCTTCGCAGCATCGACAAAAAACAGATACATCAAATCGCTGAAAAATGGACACAGACTGCCGAATTTCAGCTTGGGAATATCCCTGTCTCCACTGCCCAAGACTATCTGCGGGCAATCCATGACCTTTCGCTCAAACCGCGTCGTCGCGATGAACGACTATTTCTTTGGGTCTGCCTTTAATCGAGTAATTGTAAATGCGCCTCCTCATCACCGCCGGCCCCACCCGCGAACCGATCGACGAAGTTCGCTACATCAGCAACCGCAGCAGCGGCAAGATGGGCGCGGCGTTGGTCGAGGCGGGGATTCGTGCGGGCCATCAGATCACGTTGATCGTCGGTCCGGTGTGCGTGGCGATGCCGGGCACCATCCGGCGGATCGATGTAGAGACCGCCGCCCAAATGCACGAGGCCGTGATGCGGGAATTTCCGAATCACGATGCGATCATCATGGCCGCCGCCGTCGCCGATTTTCGACCGCGATTTGTCCGCAGCGGCAAGGTTGAGCGGGATGGCACGCTGGCGATGGGATTTGAAACGACCGCCGACATCATCGCCGCCGCCGGTGAACTGAAACGACCCGACCAGCGAACCATCGGCTTCAGTCTTGAATCCAGCAACAACCTGGAACGCGCCCGGCAAAAAATGATTCGCAAGCAGCTTGATCTGATGGTCTATAACCCCACGCAAACGATGGACAGCAATACCATCGAATCCATTCTCCTATACCCCGATGGCCGGCTTGAAGAGCTTCCCTGTCGCGATAAGGCCAACTTCGCCGATACGTTAATGGTGAGGATAGCGGGCTTATTTCATGGCTGCCCACCCCCTCAAAATCGTGAAAAATGACGAATGACTAAATCCGAATGACCAAACAATGACGACGCCCGAATGACGAATGAAGAAATTTTTCGTCATTCGTGAATTCGTCATTCGTCATTGATTCGTCATTCGGATTTCGTCATTCGTCATTTTCCGAAGTGAAAGTCACAATAATTTCTCTGGAGTAGTCCCATTGTCACGCCCGATAACAATAAAGATCCATCGCCGTGCGGACGCCTCCGATGTGCCGTTGCCCAAACGAATGACCGAGCACGCGGCTGGCTTTGATTTGCATGCGGCCGTGACAGGACCGACGACCTTGAAACACGGTGAGATCAAACTCATTCCCTGCGGTTTTGCGATGGCCATTCCACCGGGATACGAGGCGCAGATCAGGCCCCGCAGCGGTTTGGCGACCAAATTTGGTGTCACGCTGATTAATTCGCCCGGCACGATCGACGCCGATTATCGCGGCGAGGTACACGTGCCATTGATCAATCATGGCGCAGCTGATTTCATCGTCGAGCGCGGCATGCGAATCGCCCAGATGATCGTTACGCCCGTTCCTGAAACAGAGATCGTCGAAGTGACCGAGCTCGACGAAACGCCGCGCGGTAAAGGCGGATTCGGACATACTGGACACTAAGGATGTCCGTCGTCCGGGGTCCGTTGTCAGTTGTTAAATGCAATCACCCGAGCATGAACCCCTGACCACTGACCCCTGACAACTGACCAACAAAAACATGCATCATCCAAACACCTGGCGTCGCGTTCTGTTTGTCATCTTTGCTTGCGCCTGGGTCTTCATTTTGCTGTCGCTCGGGAGCTTCCACTCGACGGATTGGCCGAGCCATTCGGTGTTTCCGTATCAACCCGTCCAAAACCTTTGCGGTAATGCCGGGGCATTTATCGCCTATTGGACATTTCTCATTCTGGGTCAGGGCATCTTTCCAATCCTGTTCTTCAGCGGAATCTGCATTGCCCTTTACCTGTTCGACAACCGTGTAAGCGATGTATGGCTTCGGACGATCGGTATCGCCCTGCTCTCCGTGGCTTTTGCATCGGCTATCCATTTGATCCGCCCCGGCGCCGCTGACGCACTTCCGGAAGGCACTGGCGGATTGATCGGCATTGGAACTTCCGGTTTTTTGCGATCTCATTGCAACGGGTTGGTGACCAGCTTGATCCTGGCGTGCGCATTCCTCGTGGGATTGCTGTTGGCGGCGGATGATCTGGTGGTTCGCGTTCCGGAATTTGTCGGCTCTGCAATCACCACCGTGAAATCACGCACACCGACGATGCGATTCAGCTTCCCGCAACTGCCAAAGCTTCCTTCTTTGCCGCGTTTCGTGACTCGGGATGCGATGTCGGAACTGGAAGACGCCGAGCAAACCCCACGCGGGAAAATGCAGTTGGCCAAAGCAGTAAAAGCCGTCCGGTCGGCGGTGATCGCAACGAATAAACAGGTGGAAGAAGAAGATGAAGATCTGAAGCCGTCGGTATTATTAAAGCGTGATCCACCGAAGAATGAGATCGTCAAGACAGACAACTCCAAGGCGGTCCCCGCGCCTCAACCGCTGGTGGATCGCGAAGAGATTCATCTGGAATACGACAACGATGATCCCGCCCCCGCCGTGGCTGATGCTGCGTACAACGACGAATCCGATCCCGATCCGGCTGAACATGCCGTCATTCCTTCGCCGGAAGAACAGGCTGTCCCCAAGCTTGCCGAGATCCGTCAAGAGATCGTCGTCAAACTTCCCAGCATGCTGAAACCGCGGAATAGCTCGCCGATTCAGCAGCCCAAGGAGCTTGGCGAATATCACCTGCCGCCATGGGATTGCCTTGCCGATGCCGAGTATGGCTACGCCGAAAGCCAGGAAAGTTTCGTCCGCCAAAAGGCTGCCGAGCTTGAACAGACCTTGAAGGAATTTTCAATCGATGCCCATGTCGTGGAAATCGACACGGGCCCGGTCATTACGATGTATGAACTGGCGCTTGCCGCCGGTGTGAAAGTGTCGACCGTCTCGGCATTATCCAACGATATTCAGCGCGCGTTGAAAGCTGAAACAGTTCGCATCGTCGCCCCGATCCCGGGCAAGAGCACGGTCGGCATTGAAGTCCCCAACGAGCAGAAGGAAAAAGTAAGGCTCAAAGAATTGATGCAGCTAGCGCCTGAAGCGATGCGCAAGCAAGTCATTCCACTGTTCCTCGGCAAAGATGCCAGCGGTGAACCGCTCATCACCGACCTGGCCGCCATGCCCCACTGTCTGATCGCCGGCACCACCGGATCGGGTAAGTCCGTCTGCATCAACACAATCATCATGTCAATCATGTACCTGCAACGGCCGGACATGGTGAAGCTTATTCTCGTCGATCCGAAGGTCGTGGAAATGGCTCCTTTCAAGGACATTCCACACCTGATGTGCCCCGTCATCAACGATACCGGCCGCGCCACGAGCGTGCTGGATTGGGCCTGCAACAAGATGGACGAGCGCTACGAATTCCTGGCCGAGGCCGGCGTTCGCAATATCAAAGATTACAACAAGATGACGCGCGAAGAATTGATCGAACGTTTCGAGCCAAGCTCGCCGGAAGAAGAAGCGAAGATCCCGAAGCACCTGCCCTACATCGTGATTATCATTGATGAGTTGGCAGACTTGATGATGACCAGCGGCAAGGAAGTTGAATCGTTCATCGTGCGATTGGCCCAAAAAGCACGGGCCGTCGGCATTCATTTGATTCTCGCCACGCAGCGCCCTCAGGCGACAGTGGTGACGGGCCTGATCAAATCGAACATGCCGAGCAAGATCGCGTTTCGTGTCGCGAGCAAGATGGACAGCCGTATCGTGCTGGATCAGAACGGTGCCGAACTTCTCCTCGGCCAAGGCGACATGCTCTTCCTTCCCCCCGGTGCCAGCAAACCCATGCGCGGCCAGGGCACCTACATCGACGACAAGGAAATTCGCGACAGCGTAAAGCTGGTTCGCGCCTCCGCCGAAGCCCAGTACGAACCGGAACTGGTGCAGATCAAAGCCACGGGGAATATCGATGACGAAGCGGCGAAGGACGAATTGTTCGAAGATGCCGTGCGAGTGGTTCTGGAAACCAAGCGAGGCTCGGTCTCTCTGTTGCAGCGAAGGCTGACGATCGGTTATAGCCGCGCCAGCCGTTTGATCGAAGCGATGGCCGCCTCCGGTTTGGTCGGTGCTTATAAAGGCTCACAAGCCCGCGAGGCGACGATTACATTGGAAGAATGGGACGCGATGAAGGCCCAGCAGCAGGCGGATGCGGCGGATGGGATGACGGTGTGAGAAGGATAGCATCAACTTATCGAATCTGCCTTTACGAAGCCGCGAGAAGCTTCCGCAGGGCTTCAAGGTTAGCCTGATCATCAAACGCTGCCGCAACCGGCATCTCAAAATGCTCGATCGCGCGGCTGTGGATCACCCCTTCGGTAAACTTTCCGGCAAGTTGGTATTCCGACTCGCGAAGAAAATACTGTTCGATAAACTTCAGTTCCGAATCCACCATCCAGTATTCAAGGACCCCATGGGCGGCGTAGTCCTCGAACTTTACTCCTCTGTCGCGCGATTCCGTACTTGGCGAAAGCACCTCACAAATGAATGCCGGCACCGGGTAAATCAATGTATCCCCTGCAAAGCGAGATGCTTCGTCGACGCGCCAAAAACAAATGTCCGGAGCATAATCATTTCGACTAAACTCCGTTAGAGCCTGCTCTGACCGAATCGCACCAAGACGATTGATTTGCACAAAGACACTCAATAATCGCCCGATATTTTGCACCGATACGGAATGTCGATCCCTGGCTGGCATGTGCGTCACCACCTCCCCATTAATAAATTCCTCACGGACATCCTCGTCCAATGTCTCGCGAAACCGCTTGCGCGCGGCATCCTCAAGCCGAAGCACTTCGTTCAATTCCCCAACATATCGAGGGAATTTCGGCGATTGCACCAATTTTTCCAAGATCGCTTCCATGCTATCAGTATATCAACCACATCCGTCAGTTGCAGTGATAAAGCATGTAAACTCGTGAAATCTGTTGACAGAAACATTCAATATTTTGTACGCTATGAATATGGAATCGCGAACGCTTCAGATTGCACTCTCCCCCGATCAAGAACGTTTCATCGAGGATTGGATTGCATCCGGGCGATATTTGACGCCAAGCGAAATGATCGATGAAGGGCTCCGACTATTGAAGGAAAGAGAAATCATCAGACAAGCCGCAATCGTTGAATTGAAGCAAGAGATTCAATTTGGAATCGACGAGGCTGACCGAGGCGACCTCATTGACGGCGAAGAGGTTTTCCTGGAGATCGAACGCCTTGGTGCAGAGCGCCGACGGCAATCAATTTGAATTTGGGAAGATGTCTCGATACAGACTTACTCGCCGTGCGCGAACGGACTTACTCCAGATCTGGAACTATATTGCTGAACACAATATTGATGCGGCCGATCGGTTGCGTGAGGAGTTCCGATCGGCCTTCAACCGTGTGGCGGACATGCCGAATCTTGGCCACACACGGGAAGAAATTCTGGACGCAACGTATCGCTTTTGGCGCGTCCGGTCCTATCTGATTGTATATAGGCCTGATGCGAAACCGCTACAAGTAATTCGAATCATTCACGGTGCGCGCGATTTAAAATCTCTTTTCGGTGATTAGAACTTGTCCGCATTCAACGATGTTCGACATCAACAATTGCTTCGCTACAATCCGCCGCATGAATGGCGGCAGTGTGGTTCACGTCAATCTTCCCGGTTCTCCTTACGACATCACGGTTCGCTCCGGACTTCTTGCCGGGATTGGTGCGTCGCTGGCATCGACGATGAAATCCCGCAAGGTCGCCGTCGTCACGGATTCCCGCGTGGGGCCATTGCATCGCAAGGCATTCGAAACGTCGTTGCAGGCCGCGGGGCTTGAAGGAATTTTTGCGACGATTCCCGCCGGCGAAACGTACAAAACAATTGAATACCTTCTGCCCTTGTACGATCAGTTCCTGAGCGCGAAGATCGATCGCGGCACACCGGTGGTGGCGCTTGGCGGGGGTGTGATCGGCGACATGGCCGGGTTCGTCGCCGCGACCTTGCTGCGCGGCGTTCCGTTCGTTCAAGTGCCGACCACTCTGCTGGCCATGGTCGATGCCAGCGTGGGTGGGAAGACCGGGATCAATCACGCAGTGGGGAAGAATCTCATCGGGGCGTTTCATCAGCCGATCGCGGTGTTCGCCGATCCGGAGGTGCTCAAGACGCTGCCCCCTCGTGAGCTACGCGGCGGTTTGGCCGAGTGCATCAAGCACGATTGCATTCGCGATGCCGATGGATTTGCCGCGCTCGAACTCAACATCACCAAGGCGCTTTCACTCGATCTGGATTACCTCACCGCGCTCGTGGCTCATAACGTGGCGATCAAAGCGCGCGTCGTCGAAGCGGATCAATTTGAACGCGGTGAGCGCGCTCATCTCAATTTCGGCCATACCTTTGGCCATGCCATCGAGACAATATCGCAATATCAATACTCGCACGGTGAAGCGGTGGCACTGGGGATGGCCGCTGCGGTTCATGTGTCTCATCAGCTTGGTTTGCTGGATCAATCCTCGCAGGAAAGAATCCTCAATGTCATTAAGCGGGCCGGTCTGCCGGTCAATGGAATGAAACTGGATACGCAGGCGGTGGTCGATGCGATGATTTTCGATAAGAAGGTCAAGAGCGGGAAAATTCGATTCGTGTTGCTGGATCGGATCGGTCACGCGATCATTCGCGATGATCTCTCGGCGGAATTGATACATGAAGCGGTGGAAAGTTTGCGGGGGTAACTGTGGCACTTCGGCATTGGATTCAACTTTCACTTACAGCCGGCATCGGCCCGATTCTTTCCAAGCGATTGATCGAAGCAACCGGCGGGATTGAAGCGGCTTGCAACGCGTCCGCTCACCTGCTTTCGCAAGTCGAAGGGATCGGCACGCGCAAATCTGAATCGATTCATCGTTCGCTGAAAGATGCTGCCGGGCTGGTCGACGACCAAATTGCGCAAGCCAAGGCTAAAGGCGTTTTGCTTTTATCGCCGGACGACGATTTGTACCCATTGATGCTGCGATCGATCCCCGATCCACCGTCCGTGCTGTTTGTGCGCGGGACGCTGGAGCCGCGTGATTTGAATGGTTTTGCGATCGTCGGCAGCCGCAAGTGTAGTTACTACGGACGTGAACAAGCCGAGCGATTCGGAGCGCTGTTGGCCGGCTCTGGAATGACGGTGGTGAGTGGCGGCGCGCGGGGAACGGATTCGGCTGCGCATCGCGGCGCGCTCTCGCACCCGCACGGCCGCACGATCGCCGTGCTGGGCAGTGGGGTGGATGTGCCGTATCCTCCGGAAAATGCGGCGCTGTTTGATCAAATTGCCACGCGCGGGGCGGTGGTCAGTGAGTATCCTCTCGGCACGCCACCGCTGGCCGACAACTTCCCCCGCCGCAACCGCATCATCGCCGGTCTCTCGCGCGGCGTGCTCGTCACCGAGGCCGCCGAGCGCAGCGGCGCACTAATCACCGCCCGCCAAGCAGGTGAAGATCATGGTCGGCCGGTGTTCGCCATGCCCGGACGCGTTGATAATCCGATGTCTGCCGGGCCGCATCAATTGATTCGCGACGGAGCGATTCTCGCCGCTTGCCTGGATGACCTGCTGAACGGTTTAGGACCGTTGCCGATTGAGGCACATGAACCCACATTGTTCGCCGCACCGGTGTCTGATGAACCGTCGATTCCAACTCCCCCGCCGCTTGCCGGCTTAGCCGCAAGGCAACAACTCATCTTGAAACATCTTGAACATGACAGTGCCAACGTCGATCTCCTCATGGATCGCACGAAACTTGAGGCGTCGGTCATCCTGCAAGAGCTGACGTTTTTGACCCTCAAAGGACTTGTGAAACGGGTGGATGGACAGACCTTCGCGCGAAGACGCTAAATTTCAAAATTCAACGCTTCCCGAACAGGAAAAAAACAGTTGCGCCATCATAATCGGGCGGTATACCCAGAGAGCCCCGAAACCCAGAATGACGGCAAACAAGGCGCTCGCAATAAAGTTTCCTACTGCTCCAAAACCGTTCTTCCACCTCAACCGACGCCAACGACGCATGGCTTCTTTTTTCGTCGCCAAAGTCATTTCGCTCGGTGCAATTAAAGGCGGCGAAACAATTGGCCGAAATCGCGCAGTAGTTCCGGTTCGCCCGGTTGGATTTGTTTGTCTCGCGCGCACTGCTTTCGGAGTAAGCGCGACGGCAACTTCAATTCGAGCGTGTTCCGAGACCGCAACTGCGTTGCCATCGTCTTCATAACCCGTACGTATAGGAAATAGTTTCTCGATGATCCGCTTTCCCAGTATCCAAAGTGGCCAAGCGAGCACTACCACAAAAAAGATTGCTTCTACAGAATACCCCATCAAGAACTGAAACAAGGCCCAAATGAAGAGAACGGCAGAAATAAGAAACTCTAAGCTTACGATAACAGCCAAAGCTGTCGCTCGGATATCGCGCAACGATTCGCTTCGTAATTGTGCTTTACTCCTTCGATCGGCGACAGAATCCCGGTAGGAGAGCGAGGATCGATTATCTTTGGGTGATGACATGCTCATCCTTTCAATGCGATGAGTAAACCGAAGATGCCGAGCTCAATTGTTGATTTTGAAATCACTCAGGTCAACCGTACAGGCACATCATGTTCATTCAGAAACTGCTTCACCTGCCCGACCGTATATTGCCCGAAGTGAAAAATACTCGCCGCCAATGCGGCATCGGCGTGACCGGTCGTGAGCACCTCCAGCATGTGCTGCGGTGACCCCGCCCCACCGCTGGCCACTACTGGAACTTTGACCGCATCACTCACAGCCGCGGTCATTTCCAGATCGTATCCGCTCGTGGTTCCGTCGGCGTTCATCACATTTAAGACGATTTCTCCGGCCCCTAAACCCTCGGCTTGCTTGACCCAATCCATCACCTTGATGCCGGTGTTGACACGCCCGCCGTTGACGAAGACATACCAGGTTTCGATGCCGTTCTCGGTCACCCGGTTGGCATCGAGCCCCAGCACCGTCGCGCAACAGCCGAACTTACGCGACACCTCGGCGATCAACGCGGGGTTCTTTACCGCCGCTGAGTTCAGGCTGACTTTTTCCGCGCCGGCTTGAATCAATCGCGTGGCGTCTTCCAACGTGCGAATCCCACCGCCCACCGTCAATGGCATGAAGCATTCTTCAACGACTTTTGACACAAGATCAGCCATGATGCCACGGCCTTCATGGCTGGCGCTGATGTCGTAAAACACCAACTCATCCGCCCCGGCATCCTGATATCGCTTTGCCTGCGCGATCGGGTCACCAGCGTCGACATGATCAAAAAACTTGACGCCTTTGACAACGCGGCCACGATCGACATCCAAACACGGGATAATGCGTCGGGTAAGCATGGGAGGGGAAAAAGAAAGGGTGACCGACGGGACTCGAACCCGCGACATCCAGGACCACAACCTGGAGCTCTACCAACTGAGCTACGGCCACCATCAAACGGCAAGCCTTCCCCGAAGTCCAGGGATGGCTCGCATCAAGCTGCGCAATTCTTATCGCGTTGCCCTACTCTGTCAATACCAAAGGTAAATGCCCACGCATGATTGGCCAACATTTCCCTCAATATCCGAGACTGCGGATATAGCCGATGCTTTCGGGAATCTGTTGTACGGATTTGCTCGATTCATCTTCGATGAAATAGTGTTTGATCCCAATCTTTTTCGCCTCCTTGATAATGGCCGGCAAATCGAGCTGTCCGGTGCCGAGGGCAACATCGGATTCCACGTTTTCACCACCGCTGTAATTGGGAGTTTTGACTCCTTTTTTCATGTCTTTCAGGTGCATGAGTGTGAATCGATTCGGATACTTTTCCATCAGCTTGACCGGGTCGGCACCGGCGTCAAAAGCCCAGAAGATATCCAGTTCATAATTGACAAATTCCGGTTTGGTTTCCGCCACCAGAAGATCAAAGACCGTGCCATCCTGATACGGACGGAATTCATAGCCGTGCGGATGATAATTGAACTTCAAACCGGCCGCGGCGCATTTGCTGCCCCACTCGTTGAACTTCGCCGCAACCTCTTTGGCATTCTCGGCCGTGAAATCCCCCTGGTGAGGAATCCACGGCAAGGTCACGTACTCGCACCCGAGCGCCTTGGCATCTTTGATCAGGCCGTCGATGTCTTTGGAGAAACGATCGAACTGAAAATGGACCCCCACCGCCCGAAGACCGGCCTTCTTCAGTTCATCTCGGAAGCTCTCGGCAATGTGGCCATACAACCCGGCCACTTCCACCTCGGTCACGTGCATTTGATTGACGATGGCCAGAGTGCCCGTGACTTCCTTATTTAACAATGCCCGCACACTATAAAGCTGAACGCCAACTTCAATCTTTCCGTTAGTCGCAGCCGCATCACCGCTCTTACCGCCCGGCGCAGAGTTCGACTTATCCTCTGCCGTCACGGCGATGCCGATCGACATACAGACCACGGCCATCAACACCCACGCTACAACTGCGCGGATGACAGACAACGGTCGATGCGAAAGAAGATCGTTTTTAGCGAATGGGTTCATCTGAGTTTCCTTGCCGTGTTTTGAAGTTTGAAACCGGGGATAACATATCTTCCATCCTGAAAAAAAGAAAGAATTGGCATACGTCAATTTCCAATCGGAACCGGCACGAATCGCTTGACCAGTTCCCCGCTCTTGGCATCGAAGAATCTCACGCTGCCATCGAGTCCGGCGGTGGCGATGATGCTGCCATCCGGCTTCCACGCGACGGCGAAAACCGCGCCCGTGTGATCCGGGAGGATCAATTGCGCGGTTGACTGGATCTCGCCGATCGGTTTCTTCATGGCCTTTTTTCCCTTGATGACTTTGTCCGGAATTGGCTTCATCGTGCCGGCCCCAACGGCGGCGTAGACGCGCACTTCACCGACGCTCGCCAGCGCTACTCGCCCACCATCAGGGCTGAAGGCGACGGCATTTACGGAGCCGGGTTGTCGTTCAAAGGTGACGAGCAGGTTTGCGTCGTTGCGGCCGGCGGTTCGGACCTGATTATCGCTGATCCTGTAGAGTCGCGCGGTGCCCAGATCACCGCCGAAAAGCACGCTGTCCTGCGAGGGATGACGAGCCATGCAGAGGATTTGTTCCAGGGGGTTGTTGATATCGTCGACAAATCGACCGCTGCCAACGTCGATTAGTTTTAGAGCTTTGTCGCGTCCACCGGAGACCATTTGCTTACCATCAAGCGTGAAGCATGTGGCCAGCACCCAGTCGGCATGGGCTTTGAACTCGGTGACGACCTTCCCATCTTCAATGTTGATACGCCGGACGATTCTGTCGGCGGCTCCGCAGGCGATGGTCATGGCATCCGGTGAAAAGCTGACGCCGTAGAGCGTATCGCCGCTGGGCTGGAACGTCTTCAGATTCTTTCGCGCCGCGACATCCCAGATCTGCACCTGCCCGAACTCGGCCGGTGCCCCACCGGCAACGGCCAACAATTTACCGTCTTTAGAGAAGGCAAGTGATTCGATCCGCGGAATCTCTCCCACGAGCCGTCCGACGATGCCAGATCCGTCCCCTTTATGCAGCAGCACCTCGTGATACCCGGCAACGGCCAACAGGGAACCATCGGGTGAAAATGCCAGACTGGTAACGGCCGGAGCAACGGCATACTTCGGGAGTTCGATCGTGGCCGACCCGGGGAGCGGTGTGTCATCCTTCGCGCCTTGTGCAATCCACTGGGTAATCAGGGTCACTTCGGCTGGTTTGAGCGGATCACCGTCCTTGGGCATATTCGCGTCGTCACCGGCGATCTCTTCGATCAGTCGGCTGCCGACAGGTTTGCCGGCCACGATGGTCTTCCCATGTTTGCCGCCTTTTATCAGAGTGGCGAAGGTGGTCATATCCAACTCGGCCTTCATTTTGTCCGGCTTATGGCAGGCATTGCAATTAGCCGTGAGGATCGGGCGGATGTCATTGTAAAAACTGACCGGCTTTTCAACGGCGAGCGCGGTTGATGCGACCATGGCGCAGAACAGTGTTGTAACGTGCAGGCACGATGCTCGTCCAAAAAGTATGCAACTGAATTTCATCTTGATCGTCCTGCCTTTATGCGATTTCCACACAGCTTTTAACGTCCTGTCAGAACTTCCGAAACAGTCCGGGTGCAATGGGTTGCGGTGCTCCGAGACCCGTGCATGTCGTGCGACTAAAGACGCAGGGTCTCGGAGTACCGCAACCCATGGCACCTGCGGACGGAATAGTTACTAACCGACAAATATTCCGTCCGCTAAAGAGCTTGGGAAAAAATTGTGGCATGGGCGTCTCGCCCGTGCTTTTTTCTGAAGAAAACGCGGGCGAGACGCTAACGCCACCTGCAAATTCCCAGTCTCTAAAGCGGACCCTACAAAGAATGCCGCACCTAATCTCACGATCATTTTTCTCTGACCGTCAGCGGGAATGCCGGGCCGTATTGGACCCAGGTGTCATTCCCCACTTTCGCCTCGGCACGAAGCACGACCATCCGCGTGCCGATCTCGCTATTGGGATTAATTTTTACGTTCAGTTTGCCAAGTGATTCCGATCCTTTAATCGTCAATGGAGTTACGGCAAGGTCGCGGGCAATCAATGTGGGCTGGCGCGTCGCGGGATCGCGACCGGAGCTAAAACCTTCCAGCGATACCTGAATGTCCCCGTTGAAGCCGGGCGATCGAACGATGGATACCGGCAGATTGAGCGTTCGGTTGCGCGCTTCGTTGAAAAGCGTTGGTGAAGACGGTGTGCGAGAACCGAGAACGTGCCGCAACACTTCGGCTAAATGGGGCATGACCCTATTTACACGCGACGCCAGGCGATACATCTCGGCTTGCGGGCCGATTGATTGACGTAACATTTCTAATTTCGCGCGATCTACCGCCAACTCGGGTGAAATCGAACGGTAATATGCGGCAATGCGCGATTGCTCGTCAGCACTTCGCTGGTCAGCGGGCTTTTTGATGGTTGAAAGGATCGACTCTGGAAGCATCGGCGCATTGGGATCGGCTGTCGCCTTGGGATCAGTGGAAACTGAAAATCGGAAACGACCCAGCACATGCTGTCCGCCGAATTGCTGGTCGAGGGAGAAAGTTAAAATTGTTCCGCCATCAATTCCAACGGGAACGGTCGTGAAAAACACTGCAACTTGTGATTTCCCAGTCTCCGGTGAAATAGCCCAACCACCGCCAACGCCCAAACCCACTGCGCTGCCAGCGGGAAATCCACCCTGCTCAAAAGTCGTGATCGCACGATTGAATACAATCGCCTGCGACTTAGTAGGTTCGGATTTAGGCGCGGCAGTGACAATGAGTTTGTTGATGACGAAATTACCGTTCGGTGCTCGGCCGGGACCGCGCGATGGCAGCGTATCATCCGCGATTGCTTCCAGGCGAATCGCGACAATCTGCTTCACGTCAGTCTTTGCGATCAGAGTATAAGTGTCCTTATCCGCGCCACCTTCGGCGCGGATCGAACTATCAGGCTGTTTTGTAAGGTGTGTGCCACCGGTTGATTTCAGGGTGTCGGGATTGAGAGGCTGCCATCCGTGGGAGTCGGCTTGGGCGTTCTTGAATCCCTGCTCCCACGTCGCTTGCGCGCTAATGAGTTGGGGCGATGAAGTTTTCAGCTTTTCGGTCAAATCGGCAATCGTGCGGAAATAGTCGTCTACGAGTTCCGGCTTGAAGACACCAATCTCTGTCACGGTCATCGGAGCCGCTTCCGTGACCGTGAGATAGGCCTGCCGCGCGACGCGATTGTTCAGCTCCGCCCCGCCGATTCGCCGGAGATTGCCCGGGCCGACAGCCACGATTTCAATCGGATACGTTCCGACAGCCGTGTCCGGACTGGCCGAGAGCGTGAAGATACCACTGCTGCCTTCTTCGATCGTCGTGTTGGCGGCAACTACTCCCGCCGGCAATCCCTGCACCGTGAGATGAACCGCGCCCTTGAATCCATTGGCGCGCTTGGCCTCACACCAGAGCTTTGCATTTCCACCGCGCGGCAGGCGAAGCGTATCAGGCATAAAGCGGACGGAAAAATCCGGGGCAGGAGCCGCGACACCGAGGCTCAATCGATACGCATAAGAGCTTCCCCCGGCAAAGGTGAGATCCCTCAGCGCAACCACATAATCACCCGGCTCCAGTTGGCGCGAAATGCGCGCGTCAATTTCGGCCGAGCCATTAGACTGTTCGATGATGTTTCCGTCGGCGGACTTCAAGGTCAGTAGCGCATCCAAAGGTGAACCCATCTCACGAGCCGTGACGGCAAACGTGACTTGTTGGCGTGCCTTGACGCGAAATTTCCGCGTGTGTTCATCATTGGCATGTTCCAGCACACCTTCGATTTCGGCAGGCAGCGTGAGTACATCCGCTTGGTTCGTCGTGGGATGAGATTCGGTCACGATGAAAAGTGCTTCGTTCGAGTCGCCGCGCGGCGTACGGGCGCGAACTCGTATCGGACCGGGCGCTGTTGCGCGAAGATCGAGCGTAATCTTCTCACCGCCCTGAAGATTATGACCCCTGGCGGTGATCGTTACTTTTGAACGGGCCGGGGCCGACATTGGATCAAGCGATTCTATGAACGGTAACACCCCTGCCTCGACGCGATACCAAAAATCACCGCCGCCCCGATACTGCATGTCGCGGACTTGCAGCAGATATTTCCCATCGGCGGGCGAATCAAATAGGAGCACCTGATCGCCAGATTGAAGCTCCGTACGATGAGCCAACTCACGACCCGATGCATCATGGATCGTCAGCACGGGTTGAAGCGGAGAACCATCGCGCGCGGCGTGTATATCGAAAATCAGGTGATCGCTTTTCTTCGCTTCAAAACCAAAAAAATCGGCATCGCCCGCAGTGTGTATTTTTCCCGTAATGCAAACGGGCAATGAGATCGCTTGCGCGGTCTCGGGGGTGTTATTGGGTTCGATTTCAGCCACGAGCGGATACTGACCGATTGTGACCCTCAGCGGTTGCGTCACGCCGATGGGTGTAATGATGCGGAGTTCGCGATCACCCAGCGCGGCATCCGGCGCGGCGGTGCATCGCAATCGCGGCAGACCGCCGGGCTTGTCTGAAAGTAGGAGCGACGGTGTCACCCCTCTGGCGTCCGGCAACGCAATCGATGGCGCGATCGAAATGTTTTTGCCGGAAAGTTCGATCTCACGAGTCGAGCCTTGCTTGAGATACAACGGCTCGGTGATCGTCAACTGAGGAACGGGTTGCGCAGCAGCCGAGATCGCGCCTGTGAAAAGCGCGATGACGAACAGCAGCTTCATTCCAGCATTCGGGGCGATTGAATTGAATCTCATGAACTTAACCAAACAGCTTGATGACCGGTTCAGCCTGCACCAACTCGCGTGGCTGGCCCAGGTGATTGTGGACGAGCGAATGCGGATCGATCCCCATCGCATGATAGACGGTCGCCAGCAATTGCGTCGGGTGAACCGGATCATCCGCCGGGCTGGAACCGGTGGCATCGCTCTTTCCGTAAACGACCCCGCGCCCGATTCCACCGCCGGCCATCAGAGCGGTGTAACAGTACGGCCAATGGTCGCGGCCATCGGGCCCGTTGGAATTACCGCTGGTGCTGACGCCCAGTTTGGGGCTGCGACCAAATTCACCAATCGCCAGCACAATCGTGTCGTTCAGAAGTCCCCGTTGATCCAGATCTTCAATCAATGCGGGTAGCGCAGAATCAAGTTTCGGGCAGTGCAAATCTCTCAGCGGCGCGAAGTTGGCGGCATGGGTGTCGAACGCGTCCACCGTGGGATTGCCATTGGCGACGGCAGGCCAATTCACCTGGACCACCCGCGTGCCGGCTTCGATCAGTCGTCTTGCAAGCAAACACGATTGGCCGAACGTGTGCATGCCGTACTTCTCGCGCGTCTCTTTCTTTTCTTCAGTGAGATCAAAGGCTTTTCGAGCGCGCCCGGAAATCACCAGTTCAAGCGCTTTCTTGTCGTAGTCATTCAGCGCGTGTTCGGAAACCGCTTTTTCGATCTCGGGCATCTGTGCGTTGACCTTCTCCAGCAGCGTCGCCCGGCGCGACATGCGCGCGGCGGTGATACCCTGACGCAGAGCCAGATCACTGATGTTCATCTCCTTGGCCGGGTCTTGAAAGAGATAGTAAGGGTCGGCCGCCGCACCGAGGAAACCAGCGCTCCCACCTTTGCCGATCACGCCTGATTCCTGCAAAGGTCGGGGCAGCATGACGAACGGCAACATCGGTCCGACCGGCGGTTTGATGCGCGACAACTGGGCCCCAAGACACGGATAGTCACTGCGATTCGGGGGTTCCAACTGTCCCGAAGGCGACACCTTATCGGGGGTGTACCCGGTCATCATTTGGTAGATCGCGGCGGTGTGATTGAAGAGGCCGGCGGGAGTGTAACTCACGGAGCGAATGAGCGTCGTTTTGTCCAGGATTTTGGCGAGATTCGGCATGACCTCGCTGACATATTCACCCTTGATCTTGGTCGGAATCGCCTTGAATTGGCCTCGAATATTTTCAGGCGCATCCGGCTTTGGGTCCCAAATATCCAGGTGGCTTGGGCCGCCTTGAAGGAAGACGAAGATGAAGTTTTTTGCGCGACCAAAACCGCCGAGTTGCGCCGCGGTGGAAGCCGCGCTCGCGACGGATTCAACCGCGAGCAATCGCGAGAGGCTGACTCCCAGAAGGCCCGCTCCTCCGACGCGCAAAATCTCGCGGCGACTGATTCCGTCGCACGTTGCACCCGATCGACCAGGAATGGAAAGCATAGTTTTCGCTCCGTCGTGAATCCGTTACCGACTCTCGGCTCGAACATTACCGATTGAACAAGAACGCCGGGCCGTTCAACAGCGCCCAAGCCAGATCCTGTGTCTCTTCCAGTCGCCGTGCGGGGTCACCGCCAAGGCCGGAATTCTGCACTTCATTGTCAGTGGGCAATCGGCCCAAAATACTGAGGTAAAGCTCCTCGATCACTTTGCGATTGTCCTTGAATTTCGTGAGCAGCGTGGCGATGTTGTTGCCCGGATCGGAAACGGCTTCGCTGATGATCGGGCCATTCACAAGGCTCAACGCGTGGGCAAGACTCAGGTTGCTCGATCGTTCACATTCGCAGGCAGTCTCGCGTTTGGGTCGGCCGAACAGTTTCAGGAAATCATTCGCATCCGCCAGCCCATCGGCCAGATAGATGCTTCGCATTCCATCGGGCAGCCCAGCCACGCGCGGCCTTGTACCAGTGGCAATGGCCACGCAATCCATCACTTGCTCCGCAGACAAACGCCGCGGCAGAAAATGGCTGAAGTTCAGCTTGTCGTCTTCATTCCAGCGGTTCGTCTTGACCGACGATTGATACGTGCGGCTGGTCACAATCGTCTTCATCAAATGCTGAACATCGAACCCACTCTGGATGAAATCTGCCGTCAAAGCATCGAGCAATTCCGGATTGCTCGGCGGGTTGCTGGCTCGGATATCATCGGCAGGATCGATAATCCCAATGCCGAAGTAGTAGCTCCAGGTGCGGTTGACGAAGGATCGCGCGAACAGCGGGTTTTCCTTCGCGGTAAGCCAACGGCCGAAGGCTTCCTGCCGGTGGTGAGCCGAATCGACATCGGGCTGCTTGCCGTACGGAACATGCGGCGCGGCAATCGCCAGCGTTTTAGGTTGCAGGTTTTCACCGCCGCGATAATCCGCAAAGACGATCTCTTCACCCGTGTGCGACCCGGCCTTGAAATTTACCCGTGCGAAAAACGCGCCAAATTCGTAATACTGCTTCTGCGTCCATCGCTCAAACGGGTGGTCATGGCACTTGTTGCAATTAAACCGCACGCCTAGAAATGTCTGGGTGATGTCCTCGCCCATTTTGTTCGGAGTCGCCTTACCGTTGTCATCTTTGTCTCGGAGTGCCCGGTAAAAGTTGACCGCCGGGTGCGTCAGGCTGCTCCCCTGCGCGGTGACTATTTCATAAACAAATTGATCGTATGGCTTGTTCTGCGCGATCTCTTCTCGAATCCATTCTCGAAATGCCCAAACCGCTTCCGGACCCAGCGCCTTCGTATTGCACTGGAGCAAGTCGGCCCATTTGTTCGACCAATTGTCGACGTACTCTTTGCCGCCGATTAATTTCGCCGCCAACGATTCCCGCTTCTGTCGACTTGAAGTGGTGTCCTCCAGAAACGCGCGCGCCTGGGCCGAAGTCGGAATCAATCCCGTCACGTCGACATACACACGGCGAACAAACTCCGCATCTGTGCATTCCTCCGCCGGCAGCGTCTTGCGCTTCAGCAGTTTCGCATTCACATGCTTGTCGATGAAGTTGTACTCAACCTGCGGCGACCAGGCAAAACCCGCGCGATCTCCCATCACCGAAACATTGACCGCCGCATAATTCCCCTCGTAGCGAACCAATACCGCAGCCTCACCCCGGCGAATACCTGTTAAGACGGGGCCGGCGACCTTGGCGACTTCATCCTTGCTCGAAGTGATCACCGCATCGCGCGTTACATCACGACTGGTTCCATCCGGATATTTGGCGATGACGACAAGGCGCTGCGATCGTCCCGGCAAATCTAGATCGACATGGGATGGTAGCACATCCAATTGATTGGGCCGTGCCGTGGCGAGATCCGGCTCTTCGTGAACTCCCTCGCGAATCCACTGAACGATTGCTTCATACTGACGCGATCCAATAGACAAAGCTTTCCCGCCCTCATGCGGCACAACACCCGCAGGCTTGAGCAGCATCAGACTGCGCTCGGGTCGCACTTTATCAATACGGCGGCCGAGCAAATCGGTGACCAGCGCGTTGTAATCATTGTCCGAATCGTAGCCACGCAATGAAAGTTTGAATCCGTTCTTGCCTTTCGCCGAGCCATGACAAGTGCCGGCGTTGCAACCCACGCTTGCGAGGATAGGCATGACATCCTTCGCGAATCGCATTTCAGGACGGTTCACACTGAGAACTTCCACCGGCAGATCCGAAGTTTTACCGGCAGCCGAAACAGTGACATTCGTCTTCCCTGCCCGAAGCGGGTTGAGATAACGACCGTCCGCCACGGAAATAAACGCAGCATCAACTTTGTAGGTTGCCTCGTCGCTCAGGTCGATCTTTTGCCCGTCTTTCGTCACACCCCATACAAGAACCTGACGGCCATCACGACCATCGGAGAGCGAAAGGGACGAAGGTTCAAGTTGAAGTGATTCAATCGCCGTGGCGGCCGGCTTGGGTGGAAGCGCTTCACCGGTTTCAGCCCGCTTGGCCAGCGCGTTAACGGCAAACATGCCCATCACTACCGTAAAGGCAGCCACAAAAGAGGACAAGCGTTGAAAGCGATTCGACATCGTATGCTTTTTCCTTTTCGCCGAAGTGCTCGCCTCCATGGCGACAAGGGTCCGCAAGCCGAGCTCGAACCCGCTGCTGATAATACCCTGCTCAACCGCTGGCGCTGCATCGTATTTTAAGGTTATTTTTTTGAGTCTGGCAGGTGGCATGGGCGTCTCGCCCGTGCATTTTTTCTTGGATTGAGCGCGGACGAAAAGCCAAGCCCCCATTCGTGAAAATAAACCTAAGACGACGATCGCACTTCCGCCTTCTCCAGTGATGAAGAATCCTCGTCAAACGCAACCAACGGCATCTCGTGGATCGCGCGGCGTAACACTTGTTCCCATTGTCTGCGCGTTTGCACCAGATGCGGATCATTTTCCGCTAGCCGACGCCGCCGGGTGATCCGCAATTCATCGGCGTGATAGGCGACAATGTCGATCGGCGGACCCACCGTGACATTGGATCGCATGGTGGAGTCGATCGAAATGAGCGCGTACTTCGCCGCTTCCTCAAGCGAGGTGGTATCGAACTTGATACCGCGATCGAGAATCGGCCGACCATATTTCGTCTCGCCAATCTGCAGGTAAGGGGATTCTTCGGCGGCTCTCAGCGGATTCCCCTGCGGGTAAATCATGTAAAGTTGTGGAGCCTCGTTCCCGATCTGCCCACCGAGCAGAAAATGGACGTTGAAATGGTAGCCGTCTTTTTCCAAAGGATCGCAGTCCACCTCGCGCACTTTGCGAACCTGTGTGCCGATCGCGCGGGCGGCTTCGTACATCGAGTCGACACGCGCAAGCCCTTCCCCTCTGTCGAAATCCGCTTGTAACAGGCTCAGAACCGATTGGGACAACGACAAGCTGCCACTGGTCAACAACACCAGCGCGCGTCTACCTGGGATTTCAAAAGTGAACATCTTGCGGCAGACGCTCGCCTGATCCGTTCCCGCGTTAGTCCGCGAGTCCGAGGCCATCACCAACCCATGTTTCGTAACGATTCCGAGGCAGTAAGTCATTGTGAGATCAGTGTACTCCGCGAGATGTTTTTAGGAAGGGATTACGCAAATTGCCGCGATAGGTTAATCTTGCATCGTGCTTACACTTTTGGTTTTACAAGGTCCAGATAAAGGCCGGCGTTTCGAGGTTCCCGATGAGCAAACGCTTGTCGGCCGCGACAGTCGGCAGTTGCCGATTACCGACAACACCGTCAGCCGTCGCCATGCCGAACTCATTCCCTCTGAAGAGGGGACTTGGATTCTCAAGGACATGGCCAGCGCCAACGGCACCTACGTCAACGGCACGCGCGTCCTCCGCAACGTGCAGCTAAAAGCCGGCGATCAGATCCGCGTCGGGCGAACCCTTCTGGTATTCGGAGCGCAGTTCGGTGTCTCGCGGGCGGCGGGTAAAAATGTCAATCTCGCCGGTGAAGAGAGCGGGATGGATTCATCCATCATGCACACCGTCGCCAGCAATGACGATTCAATGGTGCTGGCTGTCCCCGAGCCCGCCGCCGCCGCAGTCGCAAACTTGAAAATTCTGTACGAGCTTTCTGCATCGCTGGGCAGTGCGTTCGACGAAGATCAAGTGCTGGAAGTGGTGATGGATTTGATTTTCGAGCACGTCAAGGCCGACAAAGGCATGGTGCTGATGCTCGACTCGCAGCGCGAACAACTGATTCCCAAAGTCGTCCGCGCCCGCGATGAAAACAGTGAAAAACATGACAAAGATGCCAACAAAGATCCGCAGGGTTCGCGCATTTCTCAGCCCGAGAAAATTCACGCCTCCCGCACCATCATCAACCACGTGTTGACCAACGGCGAAGGCGTTTTGTCGAGCAACGCGATGGCCGACCGACGGTTTAGCAAAGGCAAAAGCATCCACAACCTGGGGATTCGCTCGGCGCTATGCGTGCCGATTAAGGCCAAAAAACTGAGCGGCCGAGGTGAACGGGAAGGCGACGAAATCATCGGAGTAATCTACATCGACAGTTCGGTGAAAAATTACACGTATTCCACCGATCAACTTCGATTGCTGACCGCCATCGGATCGCAAACCGGTTTGGCGATTCAAAACACCAAACTCTATAAAGCCCAGTTGCAAGCCGAGCGAATGGCCGCCATCGGTGAAACAACCGCCGCGCTCTCTCACTCCATCAAGAACATTCTTCAAGCATTGCGCGGCGGTGCGGATGTGGTTGAAATGGGCCTCAAAGCCAACAATCTGCTTCAATCCACCAAGGGTTGGCGCGTGGTCGACCGCAACCTCGACAAGATTTACAACCTGACGATGAACCTTCTCGCCTACAGCAAAGAGCGCGAACCGCTGTTGCAGTTGGTGAATCCCAATCGCCTGATCGCCGAATGCGTTGAGCTGACCGCCTCCGCCGCCGGTGCCAAAGCCGCGATGGTGCTGGCCGATGTCGACCCCGATCACCCGGCCATTCCGCTCGATCCGGATGGCATGCATCAGGTGATCATGAATTTGCTGAGCAACGCGCTCGATGCCGTCGAACCCGGCCGTGGTTTGATCCGAATCGTCTGCCGCTACGAAGCCGAACATCAAACATCCATCATCGAAGTCATCGACAACGGCACAGGCATCCCCCCCACCATGGCCAGCCATCTCTTCGAGCTATTCCACTCCACCAAAGGCAATCGCGGCACCGGTTTAGGTTTGGCTGTCGCGCGCAAGATCGTTCAAGAACACGAAGGCTCCATCAGCGTCAAGAGTTCCCCGGCGGATGGAACCATCTTCACGATTCGCCTCCCCGTCGACAACGCCGCCATGGCCGATGCCTCCAAAACCCACGGCCCGGCCCGATGATCGATCGCTCGTTGCCTTGGACGATCCTCATGCAGGGGTGGGCGTACCTAAAATAAATAAGGTGCCACAGGTCGGCGGTACTCCGCAGACCTGTGGCTTGACCGGTAACTGTTTACCGCCTTGCTTCGATTTTAGCAGTCGCGCGTTTTGTCGGAACAGAAAAGGGGATAAGTACATTATTGGCTTTCGAATATGTACTTATCCCCTTTTCCGATTCGCTGCTGAGCGGCACTCAGCAACCTTTCTTTCCGTATGCGTTTGACTCATTTACTCATTACGCCGACACTATGAACTCGTTCCAGAACGGGTTGTCGAGCCTGGGGTACGTGGATGCGAAAGTCGGAATTCAAGGTAGTTCCCTTACAGGTTGGAGCATCGCCAAAAACCTCCCATTCCGCGCAAGCTCTGATCTTGATTTGGCGGTGTCCAGTAGCAGCTTACTTCAAGATGGGAAGAACCTTGTGTCAACGGGTCCTAAAATCTTGAAATCAATCCTTCGGGGTGCCGGGACTCGATTTGGGCCAATCGGAGCATTTACAGATCCAGCAGCAGCGCAGATGGAATTTGATGCACTGGATATGACAGCAGCCGCAGCCAAGAATCAGATGAGGACGCTCGTCGCTGCTGACATAGCGATGCACGAGCTGAACCTCACAAATATTTTAGCCGATACCAGTGAGTCGGTTGGAGGCCGAGCCGTAAGCATAATGAACTACGCAAGTGTAGCACAGGCCGAGTCCTATGCGGCCACAGCTTGGAATCCTCAACCTCTCGGACTTTTGCAGCGCTTTCAACTCTCCACTTATAGGGGAATCGGCGCAGTATCGCCATATGTGGGTCCAACTTTGCAGTTTACGGGAGTGGGGCTTGGAATGGCCCAGACCGTTCTTTCAGATGACCCCGCCGCAACAGGAATCTATCAACTTTCTTCAATCGGACTCGGGAACGCGGCCACTTTTTCCGCCATTGGCTCGGGTACTGGATTTCTAGGAACTGTCGCAGCCGGAGTTACAGGTTCGGGAGCAGGAGCAGTTGTAGGCGAGGGAGCGGTTGTATATGCCGCAAAAGCGCGGAACGTCGCCCAAAACGTTGAAGCCAGAATGCGAAGCGATCTTGGAATGTTTACTACGTCTCAACTAAGAAACTTAGCCGCTTCGCGGGATCCTGATGGTTACGGAGCGATAATTAAGACATACGTCGGTGGAACCGAAAATACACGCGAGTACAGAAATTATACCGCGTGGCGTCAGCGCATTGCGAACGGAAGTAACGAACCTCTTCCTCAAAGCCTTCAAAGAATAGTGAATGAGGCGAGTGGAACAGGAGGCCGCTAAAAATATGGAATTATCCAAACCACTGCAGATCGACATCGCAAATGAAGCAGCCGGGCCGTTTCGGCTAGGCAGGAAATTCCCATTACCGATTGGGATGGGAACAGAAAAGGGGATAAGTACATTATTGGCTTTCGAATATGTACTTATCCCCTTTTCCGATTCTATTAGTATATTAAGCAATCCACAGGAGAGCATCTATCTTTTAGCGCACGTGCTTCGGTTTCGTGCAGACAACTACCGAGCTTTTATGAAAGATACCTCAAAAGACCGCAGTATTCCGATAGTACCGGGACAGAGTTTTTTTTATCAAGGCACTCAGGTTGATATTGAATCATTAAAGCGACCGACTGATGAATGGACGCAGGCGGCAAAGACGTTGTTCGGCTACTCGTACGATGCAGGGATCAACGCGTTTTCGCCAGTTGGTTCCGGCCGATATGACTTTGACCGTCTTTACGTCAAACAAGGTAGAGCCAGTGGGTGGGGCAAAATAGTTTTTGAAGATTATATGCAGGTAAAGCAGGCAAAGATTTTTTAGGGTTTTCGAATGGTTTTATCTCGATATTGTGGAAAATAAATGCTTGGTTTTTGAGGTGAGCATGAGCCGTACTAAAATCAAATTTGGTATGATTCTTACAGGATGTTTGGCGGCTTTTCTAATTTTGGGATTTCGAGGACGAATCCCGATACTGCGGCCAAACCTGAGACTTCTTCTAGACGATATTGCTAATCCCAATGTCCCCCAGCGACATGTTCTATTGAAACTTTGGTGGCTGAATAATCCAAACGCCGCGTACAGCTACAATGAAACAGACGGGAAACACACGGGTACATTAATTTCGGTCGCTGCCGGTTATGGAATAAGGGATGAAATTTTGGAATGGCTCTTAAATCACGGAGCTGATCCTAATCCTCCCGGTGATAGTCCGTTATATGCAGCGATCAGTATGGGGTACACGAAATCGGCGAGGCGACTTTTATCCGCCGGAGCTAAGTGGTCGGCACCCATTAATGATGGCACGTCAGAAACAGTCCGTGAATGGGCGATGAAAAACAGACCGGAGATCGTGCGTGGACTTGTGCCAACAAACGAGAATTGACTCGCTCGCCTTAGAGCGCGAGTCCGTCTGGGACACGAAACCGGGACGCAGCGGCTCTGTCTCGACCCTTCACATTTCCCGTAGAGCTCGCCGTTTTTTGAACGTAGTACTCCTACGATGTTGACCTGTAAATCACCACGGAGGGTGATGCTGGCGGCCTATCATCTGGCCAAGCAGTGCCTTCCCGAGTATCGCAATAAATTCTCGCGTCATGATTTTACGTTGCCGCAGTTATTTGCGTGCCTGGCGCTTAAAGAGCACCAGCGGCAGACCTATCGCGGCATTGAGGCGTTGCTTGCGGACGCTCCGCACTGGTGCCGGGAAATTGGCATGAACAAGGTGCCGGATCACAACACGCTGTGCCGGGCGTTTCATGCGTTGAACCTGGGCCACCGCTCTCGCACGTTCCTGGACCGGCTTGGTGAATGGGCCGTGCTGGGCCGGCTGTTAGGCTCGACGGTGGCGATCGACTCGAGCCATTTCGATACTCATCACCGCAGCCGTCATTACGAACGGCGATGTCGGCATTATGCCTCCAACGACCGACGCACTGCCGATGCCGCCCGCCGCCGCTCGGCCAGGCGAACGCCAAAGCTTGGCATCGCCGTGAACACCCGAACGCATGTGATCCTCTCGGCTATCGCCAAGTCCGGCATGGGATCCGATTGCCCGGATTTTGAACCTCTGCTACGCGAGGCCCTGGGCCGCGTGCCCAAACGGCGATTGAAGACCGTCCTCGGAGACGCCGGCTACGATTCAGAATCCAACCATTGCCTCGCGCGCAACGAACTTGGCCTCCGCTCCTACATCAAGCCCAGCGCCGGACGCCCCAGCCAAATGGCACCCGCGGGCCGCTACCGGCGGCTGATGCGAAAGCGCCTCGCCGGCTCGCAAAAAGGACGGCCCTACGGCCAGCGGGCGCAGGTCGAGACGGTTAACAGCATGCTCAAGCGAAACCTCGGCGACAGCCTCCGTGCCCGCTCCCCACGGGCCCGCCGCCATGAGCAACTCTTGAGGGTGATCGTCCATAACCTGATGATCTTCAGGCGTACTTGCAGAGGGTCGAGACAGAGCCGCTGCGTCCCTGTTCCGTTTCCCTTATCGCTTGATATTGTGCTTATCCAGCCACTCATGCCATTCTTGCTGTTGATACCTCCGAGTATCCAACGAGCCTGCAGGATCGTAATCAGGGATTTGCGTTGAAATAGCAAGCGATTGTCGCTTCAATGCGTTGAATAATACCTCTCGAGAACTTTTACCCACATGCTTTCCATCGCGCGAATCTAAAAGGCGAACAATTTCACGCATAGCACATTCAGAATCGATTGTAGAAAGTTCATGAACGCTATTCCCTGAGCTCTTGTGGTCGATTCGGATATCTTCTGCAAATAGTACGACAGATTGACAAGGATCAGAATTTCGAATTCGTTGAGCCCTCGCATATGGCCCTTGATATCCGCGGATATACGCAGAGACCATAAAAATAGCCAACATGAAAAACAAAATCGTGCTAAAGCACCCACCGGCATGGCTTTTTGCACGTCCAAATATGATCACTTCGCACCACCCTTCACCAAAAACCATAGCACTATTACTTAAGCTAGATTACGTTTGTCGCGATGAAGTAACTTAAGACTATCCCCCCCCGACACGCTTGTGTCACTTGCACCGCCCCAGCCGAGGGATGCACCCAGGCCACGATATCGAGTTTTTGAATCGTTATAAGTATCATCATTTATGCCGATCGAGCCCTCACCGTAGAGACCGATAGAGGGGTAACCGGGGCCCGGAAAAGGGGATAAGTACATATAATGGAATGAAATGAAATGAATGTACTTATCCCCTTTTCAGGTGTCAATGAAAGCAGTTACCATCCGAATCGTAGCATCGACGGGATGCACTGAAGAGTGTATCGTTTCCTATTCTATCAAAGCACCTTGGCGTGTAACTTTACAATCAAAAATTCTTGGAATGTATTCTAGTGAATCGGATGATCTATTTCAGTGCCTATGCGATATTCGTCTTCAATTGGAAGCGATTGGCAGTCGGATTGCATGTGCCGGAGCACGAATCGATGCCTTTCCTCCAGCGCGATCAAGAATGCAAAGCGGTGGATCGATTGTTGAACTTTATTCTCAACGTGACGGCGGTTCTAAAGTTCAGATTAACATTTTCGACGACGCTCCTATTGACCTTATTGCTACTGTCAATGTACAAGCAATGGCTTATCGAAAATTCTTGGAGAGTAACGCAATATTTGTCGGACCTCCCCCTCCCGCAGCTGTTGCTCAGGCACTCGAATGCCCCAACGGATGGATATACATGATTGATGGAAACTTAAATGAAAACGACGATATCCCACCCGACAGAATTATAGGCGCATGGCGTGTCAATGATTCAGGTATAATTACGGGCGATTTCGTGCCTAATCCGAATTCTCTCAAATCACCCTGCGAAGTTTTCAAACTTGGCCACTCGTTCCGTCGAGACTCAAACTAGCTCCTTTGGAAAGTCTGGTATTGTTCAATGTCTCAGTATCGCCTCCATATAGGCCATGAGTTTATCGGAACATTGGTAGAGGATACTCTTGATTTTCCTTGGGTGCTCGGCTCCTTTCACCCCGAGCATGGTTTTGAGCGGGTACGTCCATTATTTGACAAGGAGCGACAGCTATTGCGCGAGAAGCGACTTGAGGAGTGGCGGGAAGAATGGGATAATCTCATCAGAACTGGCTTAATTCTTTACCCGATGGATAGAAACGACGCTCCAATTGAAGATTTTCTCATTCACATTGAAGGATCTCGATTTATGCTTAAGAGTCCTTGAAGTTGACTGTCTCCGAAATGATCTCATAGGGTCAAGAAACTCCGCCGAGTCGGCGGGTACCGAACGGTTTTCGTACAGTTGGGCCCGGAAAAGGGGATAAGTTTCGTAGGGTCTGCAGGTACCCCTGCGGACCATTTCCCCGTCGGCGATCACCGCTCGACCTGACCACGACGCGTCGGTATTCTCTTCCCACCATGCCCAACTATCGTCGTGCTTTTCGCCCTGGCGGAACGTTCTTCTTCACGCTCGTAACCTATCGGCGGGCGAGGTTCCTCTGCGACGACCTCGCCCGGCCGCTACTGCACCGGGCGATCGACGCGTGCCGGGCCGTCTCGCCGTTTCGGATCGACGCGTTCGTCCTGCTGCCCGACCACCTGCACGCGATCTGGACCCTTCCGGAGGGCGACGCTGATTTCTCCACAAGGTGGGCGCGCATCAAGAGGTCGTTTACCCTATCGTGGACTGCCGCCGGTGGATGGGAGGGCGCGATTAGCGACTCCCGCTGCCACAACCGCCGCCGCGGCGTTTGGCAGCGGCGGTTCTGGGAGCACGTCGTCCGCGACGAGACCGACTTGGAACGGCACTTTAATTTCATCCATTACAACCCGGTCAAACACGGCTTGGCCCGATGCCCGCACACTTGGCTCTGGTCGTCGTTTCACCGGCTCGTACGCGAAGGGGTGTATGATGCCAAGTGGTGCTGCGGGTGTGACGGCATGCTGGTAACCGTTCCCGATTTCGGCGGATTAGATATCGAAGGAATCGAGGCGGCGTTCGGAGAGTGAAGCGGTTTGGGCGGGGAAGGAATGGTCCGCAGAGTACTGCGGACCCTACTAACTTGGCCGGTTTGCTGCAGGAGCATTTTTCGCCATTTTATGCGAAATAAAATCAGGCCAACCATAATGGCGGCAAACCCTCCAAATTCGGCACCCCATATTGAACCACCGACCCATGCATATCGCAGCATTTGTGCGCGGTCGCCAGATACGCCGACAAATGTCGTTCGAAAAGCATTCGGGTTCAGCGATGCCAATGCCATTCCACTGAAACCACCTACGATCCACAACGCAAAAATGCCCGCGACAATGAATCCCAGCCATCGCAATCCTAGCGCAAAGCTGCACGTCGCGCCGGAAATAATGCCGATCGTTGTAGTCAGAATCGCCGAGAATAGAAATCCAATCGCAGTGCCTTCAAAAGCCCCCTGCATGATGGTGGTGAACCAAACATTCGTAACACTCTGCCAGCCCATCACATTGATGAAGTATGTAGGGCTAACGGCTCCATTCACGGCGTTGGTCAGGACGCCAAGTACCGCGCCCGAAAAGACTGCGACGACTGCGATTCCGACCAGAGCCATTGGCCTCACAGGCTGAGCGCGCAGAGGGCGGGCGTACTCCAGAGGTTGTGTTTTTTCGGCGCACATAGGTGAAGCTTCTCGAACGAGCAAATTAAAATTTCTACGGCTCTCAACATCGACCATAAATGAATAAAATGCAAGGCTACCTTCAAGTCTTGTAGGGTCCGCAGTACTCTGCGGACCCTACAAGACTAACTATTGCGGGCGCGGGTTCAAGTGCGGGTCCAAGTGCGGGTGTAGGCGCAGCTGGAAGAGGAGTGGGTGAGATAATGCTCAAGCCCGATCCAAGTTTATGTCCTGTACTTGTACATTAGGCGGAGTACTTAAGACGATTCAAGTGTGGTATCGCAGACAAGTAGCGAACCGTTTTAGACGCTCGAACATCAAATTCTAGAAAGTAAACCCACATGATAAATTTGGACCTGCTTTCGAATGAAGAGTTTCAAAACTATGTGTTTCTTCAAAACTGCGAATTCCATCTCGACGAAGTGAATTGGTACAAAGGTTCGGCGTTTGGGATTTTGGGGCGATGCATTTATCTTTTTGAGAACGCCGCATGTTTGTCAGATAAATTTTCGCGACAAGAAATTCTCGAAGGCTTCGACTTCATTTCCGGATCAAGAGGTTTTTTTTATTATCCAGCGGACCCGTCTGTGGAATGGAGTCTTCGCGAAGGATTTTATTTGGCGATGATTCCGCTATTTCGGGACGTTTTTGCAAACGATGCGCTTGACTCTGTCTCGTTCAACTGGTTTGAAAGAATATTGGTATGGAGCGTCGACCGCGAAGGACGCGTGACCGCCAAAGAGCCGCGGCTTCGAAAGGCGATGCTGGAAACGGAACGCGGCGTATTGGCGCTTGAATCGCGGAACTGTCGCGAAGCAGCGCTCCATGGCCTCAATCATTTACATCACGAAGAGCCGTCAGCGTGTGAGCAAGTTATCGACGAATTTTTGCTCGCACATCCAACGGTTGAGCCAGACATTGCACAATACGCACGCCAGTGTCGTGCTGGGGGGCAACTGTAGATAGCGTATGTAGCCGTTGCGGCAGCCGCATCCAAGCGTTAACAAACTGATGGGGTGTTGTCGTCTATTATGGCATTACTCCGTGCAGGTAGAATGTGTCAAGGAGCTTGGAGAATTGACACATGAATCGAACGTAACTTATGAGTCTTGTAGGGTCCGCAGTACTCTGCGGACCGTCAGCCTTGCCGAGGTGAGCGGTCCTAAAAGACTCGCGACCTCTCGCCACGCCCCCCGCCCCCGAACGCACCTGCCGCCGGAAAATGAAACGCGGCCGGAAATCGCTTTCTGAATTCATACTTGCAACTACAAAAGGGGACATGCTTCAAATATCGATATCGATCAATGTCCCCTTTTCCCATTTCTTCTCCGAAAATAAGCTCGATCTCAGAATGCCCGACAGGCCCCCCGCTTCTCAACACAAGCGTAGGACAAATCCAACCGGATGCCGTAAAAAACGCGAAATGTCGTACTTCTCGTCACCCCGAAATCTGTTCCATTTTGTTGCATTTTGTTGCATTCAGCCCGCAGATTGGCCGGGAGTTCACCCGTCCGCTCACATCAACGTACCGGCGATGATTCACCGACCGTTTAACCGGATCGCTTCACCTGCTCCGATACGATCACCGTGATTCGCAACGACATGCGGTCGTTTTGCCCCGGAGGGAATGTAGACGGTGGGCGCGTACATCCATCTTACCTGCTGGATCAACTGAACCACTCCTTACAAGCCGCATAGTCCGAGCGGTCTACACTATTCTGTCCAATCCCACCTCAGAATTTTGCTGTCCCGGCTTGACCCTTCTTCCGAATAAATCGATATCAATCTTAAGTGATTCTGCTGTGTATGGCAGCAACGAAAACGTTTATGGGAGTGCAGTCATGTGCGTTGAATATCTTTTGAAATCTTCCGCCGATCGCTCAAACCAAAGACGTTCGCGAAGTGCATTCACGCTTGTCGAGATCCTGATCGTGGTGATTATCCTCGGCATTCTGGCCGCGATTGTCATCCCGCAATTCAGCAATGCGGCGGTCACTTCGCGGAAGAACTCGCTGTTGGGTCAGATGAAAACGATTCGATCGCAGATCGAGCTTTTCAAAGTTCAGCACAATGACATTCTCCCGGATCTGGTCACCAATCAGTGGGCACAATTTCAGTCGACCACCAATCTGACCGGCGCGGTCGATGCCACCGCCACGGGCATTTTTGGACCGTATATGGTCCGAGTTCCGCAGAATCCCCTGAATACAAATTCAACCGTCGCCGCCAGCGCCGGGGCCGGCGTGGGATGGGTTTATACACTGGCCAGCGGCAGGCTTCAGGCCACCAACCAGACCGAGACATTGACCTTCGACGAAACCTCCGGCGTGGTGCAATAGACCAGTCGCGGGCTACAAACTCCTTCCTTCCCGGATCGCCACGAGTGCTTGTCGCTCGCGGCGATTCTTTTTTTTCAACGCGTGTCCGTTACAATTTCAACCGGTTTAGGTTTGAAGGAAAAGGAGTCCCCGATGATTTCGCAGCCGTCCCTCCGTCAGAAATTAGAGAAACTGCAAATCGCGTTGCCACCAGTCGCCGGCCCGTTCGGTGCCTATGTCCCGGTAAAGGTGTTTGGAAATCTGGCGTATGTATCCGGTCAACTGCCTATGATTGCCGGAAAGCTGATCGCCATCGGGCAAGTGCCGTCGCAGTGCCCGGTGGATCAGGCGAAAATCGCCGCGCGTCAATGCGTGATTAACGCGCTCGGCGCGATCGAGGCCACCGGCGATGGCCTTCTCGATCGACTAACCGGAGTGGTGCGCCTCGGCGCGTTTGTCAGTAGCGATGGTTCGTTTACAGAGCAGCCCAAGGTCGCCAACGGTGCGAGTGAGTTATTGCTCGAGTTGTTTGGGGACCAGGGCAAACACGTTCGCGCCGCAGTGGGAGTGAACACACTTCCGCTGAACGCGTCAGTGGAGATTGAATTTATTTTTTCACTGTCCGTCGGAGAGTAAATACTTTTCATGCTTAGAACCGCAACCATCCACGACGTACCTGCCATGCAGGCGATCATCAACAGTCACGCTGAACTCGGCAAGATGCTGTTCAAGAATCTGGCGCAGCTCTACGAAAGCATCCGCGATTTTGCGGTGTTCGAGTTGGACGGAAAGATTGTCGGTTGCGTGGGGTTGACGATTATCTGGGCCGATCTGGCCGAAGTCAGATCGCTTGCCGTCGAGAGCCATTTTATCGGTCGCGGCATCGGTCGAAAACTGGTGCAGTGGACCGTCGACGAAGCGCGACGGCTTGGCATCCGCAAGCTCATGTCGCTGACCTACGAACAGATTTTCTTTGAAAAGCTGGGCTTCGAAGTCGTTCCCAAAGAATCATTGCCCTTGAAGGTGTGGAGCGATTGTGTCCGCTGCCCGAAGCGCGATCATTGCGATGAGATCGCGATGGTCAACACATTACAGGATGTGCCGATCATCGAAGTGCCGCAGGCCATTCCGACGCCGCGCGGAGTGAGCATCCCGGTCCTGGAATACCTTGAGGATTGATGAGCTGTATCGGTTGCGTCATTCCGACCGAAATAATCGGTGGATTTTGAAGCTTGAATTTATCGAAAACTCAGTGATACCACCAACTAGAGGTCAACCAACTGCTGTCGCCGTGGGTTGACACGAGATGCCCGTAATAGGTGAGACCGAAAATGACGTGGGCCGCAAACGCCATGGCACATGCTAAAGTCCGGCGCGATTTAATGGTTTCGTAAGTCGAATCGGGTTTCTTCACCCGCGCACTTTCGATGCAAAAGATCGCGGACTCCACGAACAGTACGAATAGCGCCAATTGCGCGCTCCACAGAAAATTGCCGTGACGTGTTCGTTTTGTTTCGGCGACAAAATACGTAAGGAACAGACCTGCGATGAATGCGAGCCACGAAAGATTGAGGCGCACGCGCGATTTGGCCGCCGGCCACCACGCGATATAGCACACGACCGGAAAAACGATGGACAGAAGTAACTTTGGCCCCAAGTGCCGCGACATGGCGGACATCGTCACCAGCGGCGAGAGGATCGCGTGCGCCCCGCCCGTATAGCGCGAGTAAATCCAGCTTTGCCACGCAAGCACACCGATCGTCGGCAAGAACAGACCCGCACCTAAATACACCCAGCGCACCGGTTGGCCGAAAAGCACGCTACGACAGATCGCCATCAACAGCACCGCCGGCAGAAGGCACATGATAAAACTGGGCTTCGCCATTGCCCCCACAACAACGATCAAAGCGAATGTGATGATCTTACCGATGGATGTTTTTACTTCTAATTCTGATCGTTCACGAAATCCCGCGAGCGTGGCGAGAAATGTCAGCAAGGCAAAAGGTTTGGCGGAAATCACCGTCGGGTTGTGCCATACATTGATTCCGATGTAACCAAAATAGTATCGGCCATCCACCCCGTGAAAAAGTGCTACGGGCGTGAGAACCAGTAGACCGATTACCAATGCAACAGTGACCGAAACGCCCACGCACGTTTGAATGCCGGCAGCTGCGCGCAGCTCGATCCAAAGCATCAGTGAGAGCAACCAGACAAACCATGTGTTGGTGATGATCGCCGCCGTGCTGTACTGGTAACTGATTTCCTTCAGTGCTGCGTCGTCCACCTCACCGCGCGAAATACGGATCGTATCTCTGGTGGTTTCCGTCTGATGATTTCCCGCAATCAATTCAACTCCGCGCTGCACGCCAATCAGCACCAGATGGTACAGCGGATGCGGAATCATGAGTTGCCGTTGCTCACGCAATTCGGCGGCAATCACGCTGTGCGGTGGAAAATCAGACTGAGGCACGATCGTCGGCGTCCCTCGAATGCCTCGGCTAAGCAAAGGTCCAAACATCGCCGGGACGATTGCAGTCAACAGGACAATCGCGAAAAGGTCCAGTCTATCCAGCTTCCGCAACTTCGTGAGCTTCATCGGGCATCACTCCCCTGCTTTTCGGCCGGCGACGCAGATAAAGTACTCATGCCATATCGCAAATTGATCCCAGGTTTGCACCTCCAAATGAGCTGACACCGCGGCCCGTAGCGTCTCAGCAGTACGTGGGAAGCTGCCTCGGTCGTAATGCCAGATCATGCGCCCGACGCGCCTTCGCGGAGCCCATATTGCATCGGACAAAATTAGTTTTCCCGCCGGTGTGAGTACGCGCGAGCACTCGGCCATCATCAACGCGAGCGCATCATCCGGCAGATGGTGGGTGACGTTTGTACACAACACGACATCAACCGTTCCATCTGCCACGGGAATGCGCGCCGCATCGCCGAGCAAAGCGATCCCCGTGGGGTTTTTCGCGGCGAAGCCTTCCAGTTTCTGCGGATCGATATCCATGCAAATGTATTTGCTGGAATCGCTCCACATCTCGCCGACCGAACCCGTGCCTCCACCGATATCCAGCACAAGATGTGCATTGCGATGCGGAGCGATCCGTGCCGCGAGACGCGCGCGAACTTGCTTTGCCCCCACGAGCGTTTGAGCCCGGTCATAGACCCACGGCCGAGCGACGATTTGATGAAGCAGTGTGCGGATCATCGAGGGTTCCGTAATCGGGCCGACCACTTTACTTCCTTTTCGGTCTGCCATGTGTCGGCTTCGCCAGCAAATTTTGGGCGACGATAGATCACATAATGTCGATCATCCAAAACCGCACGACGATAGAGCCGCAGCCCGCTGGCAAGGATATCTTCATGGGTTAAATCGACCGCGTCTTCCGGATCCAAAATGAGTGTCGTCAGGCGAACTTTTTCATTCAATCGCTCCAGCGTGCGCCGGTTTGCGGGAACAAATGAATAAGTCGAATCCGGATGCAAGGCGAGGTACGGAATCCCAAGTTGCGGCGGACCGGCCACCACCGTCGAATCATCGTGATTCAGCGTTTCAACCCGAATGGCCGCACGCTCATCCTCGACATCCCTTGAAACTAAATCCTTAAGTGCCTTAAAGGAAATGGGCAGGAGCCATGCCAACACGCAGACGGCGATAATCACCTGTGGCCAGAGTTGATCTTCGCGCGGAAACCGCTGTATCAAAAGCGAGAAGCCTGTATCCCAAACACGCGCGAGCATGAGCGCGACGAGTGGCAGCGCGAACATCGAAACCCGAAGAGGTCGATCGTAATGCACGGAGTAAAACGTACAGACAAAACAAATCGTGACCAGCAGCATTGCCGCCCCGCCCAGCGCGATCGGATCGCGCTTCCACGCGCCGAATATAAAACCAATTGGAATTGCGGCCAGTAAGGGCAGCAGCATGGGAATCGTAGCTTCTCTCTTACGGCGGTCGTATCGGCCGCGCAACGCTTTGCAGTTGTCGACGAACCGTTCCGCGAGTTTGTGCCGCCATTCTTGCGGCGTTGGTTTCAATTCATCCCATGCGACAGAATCCCGGTAAATCCGCTCCGCGTCGAGGTCTGGAACAAAGATATCCAGCGTGATCAGGGAAGGTCTCCCTTTTGAAATCGGCGACAGGTAAACCGCCCCCAGCAGCACGACGGATAGAGTCAGGAACAACAGGGCTTGCCCAAAATGATGCAGATAGCCGCGACCTTCCGAGGTCGGGGAAAGGAGCAGAACGACTGCCATCGGCACTGCCAGAAATGCGCCGGTTTCCCGGTATAGAAACGGAATCAATACCAGGACGGGGCCGACCCCGGCCATCCATCGGCGCGGCAGATAAACGAATACAGTGAACGCCACCGCCGCCGCTGCCACAACCGATGATTCAGCCATCGCGGTTTGCGCGAAATACAAATTCGCCGGATAGATCAGGAAAAATAATGCCGCGGCGATTGCGACCCTGCGATTAAAGAATCGCAGCCCGATCAAGTAGGTGCAAACCGCCCCCAGCGTGTAACCGAGTCGGCTGACGAAAAGGCTCTGATTTGTCCCGTAGCCAAACAGCTTATAAACCACTGCCAGGTTCCAGTAATAGCCGGGCATGTAGAGGCGCGTTTTGGTGACCGGTTGCGAAAGCGTCGACGGATAAATCACATGGCTGACGATCTGGCCGGTGTTTGCCAGATGCCGCGCGGCAGTGATGTAACCCACGGCATCATTGTCGACGATTCCCCGAATCTGCTTCCGCCCCACTGCCGTATTCCCCGCGATGAGAATGATGATTGCGATGAGGATGATGCCGACCAGATCCGTGAAGATCTCCTGCTTTCGTCGGAGGTTAGGGTGAGTCGGTGTGGCTTGCGTCATATTCGCCTCGCAACGGCCAAAAGTGAAACACCCAGGCTAATCCGCCGCCGATTTTGAATCAGGTTGGCTTCCCCGGCCAGGGCACGGTCCAGAAAGCCATTGACGCCCGGAACAATTGTAAAATCCGCTTCGGCTAATTCCGCCATGCCCGCCGCCCCGTTGCCGTGACTGAATTGGCGATTGATCCGGCGACCGAGCCAAACCAACGGATAAATCCACGACATAAATTCCGTCTGATATTCCACCTTGAAACCAGCCGTTTTTAATTTGTCGAAAAGCTCATCGAACATGTAACGGCGGGCATGACGCGCCGCCCGATCGAAGTAGCTCCAAAGTGACATGTGAGCCGGTACGGTGATGCACAAAGCACCTCCGGGAACTAGCATGGTCCGCACGCTTCGCAGAACCTGTTCATCATCTTGAATATGTTCCAATACGTCGAACATGCCGACCAGATGAAGCGCCTCGGAGAACGGCGGTCTTAAAACGTCGCCCTGCACCAGAGGACGATTTGAGCGATATTTCGCATGCACCAGCGCTTCGCGAAACAGATCCATTCCAAAAACGTGACCCCCGGGACAACACTGCTGAAGCAGTCGTAGCATACCACCGTTGCCGCAACCCAGTTCCAGCACGTTATAGCCCGGTGGAAACTCAGCGGCTATCTGACGAAGAATCGTTCCGACGGCTCGCTTACGCGCGCGGAACCAAAAATGCCGATCCTCGACGCCGTCAAGTTTCGCGAAAAACGCCGGGTCATAACCGGAGGAGGCTTCCCCGGATGTCGCATCACTCATCCACGGCTCCGGCCGTCCAGGCAGTTGAACGAACGCAGCGCCTCAACAACGGAGGCCTGATCGCCTTCGGTAAGTTCGTTGTAGAATGGCAACCGAAGAAGTCGATCGGAAACGTTTTCAGTGACCGGGCAGTCGCCGACCTTGCCACCGTACTTGCGGCCCATCTCCGAAAGATGGAGCGGCAAATAATGGAACACGCTTAAGATGCCCTGTTGCTTCAAATGGTGAATCAACGCCTGCCGGGATCCCAGCGACGGCAGCAAAAGATAATACATGTGGTAGGTTTGCTCGCACTCCGCTGGAATATGCGGCGTACGAACCCCCTGCTGCATGGCCCACTCCGCAAGGTTCGCGTGATAGTATTCCCAGACTCGCCGGCGCTTGGATTGAATCTGATCCGCACATTCCAATTGGCCATAGAGAAACGCCGCCAGAATATCCGACATTAAGTAGCTCGAACCCACATCCACCCAACTATATTTATCGACTTGCCCACGGAAGAACCGGCTTCGATTGGTTCCTTTCTCGCGAATAATCTCCGCACGCTCGATGAAGCTGGGCTGATTGATTAAGAGCGTACCGCCTTCACCACAGGTAATATTTTTCGTCTCGTGGAAACTCTGCGTCGCCAGACAGCCGAACGTGCCGAGCATCTTGCCCTTATATTTTCCAAACAGCCCGTGCGCATTGTCTTCGACGATCGCAATATTGTGCTTGCCTGCGATGGCCATCATCGTATCCATCTCGCACGCCACACCCGCATAGTGAACCGGAACAATGGCTCTGGTTCGAGAGGTAATCGACGCGGCCAGTTTTGTTTCGTCAAGATTGAGCGTGTCAGATCGAATATCGACAAAGACCGGTTTTGCGCCGCGTAGCACAAACGCATTCACGGTGGAGACAAAGGTGAAAGAAGGAACGATGACTTCATCGCCGGGCTCGATGTTCAGAAGCAACGCGGCCATTTCCAAGGCATGCGTGCAGGATGTGGTCAGCAACGCCTTTGGAACCCCCAGTCGCGTTTCGAGCAATTCGTGGCACTTGCGCGTAAAAGTCTGGTCGCCGGCAATCTGCCCGATGTTCATCGCCTGTGCAATGTACTCCTGCTCGCGGCCGGCAAGAGATGAACGGTTGAACGGAATGCGCATTTCACTCATCGACGATCCCTGTCGCTGTAAACTTTGTTTGATGATCCCTGTCGGTGCCCGCAATCGAAAACCAACGGTGGTAGTATAGTTCAAGGTTGCGAGGGATAAAACCGCAGCGCGCGTAAAGCCTTTGTGCGGCCACATTGCGACCTTGCGTCACCACGGAAACCCTCGGAACTTTCCTCGCGGTAAACCAGTCCATCGCCGCAGCCACCAGTTGTCGACCCAATCCCTTTCCTTGCTGCGATGCATCCACCGCGATCAAACCAATGCTGCCTTCTTGAGCCTCTTTTGATATATGACACGTGATGTACCCCGCAACGCAACCGCTGTGCTCAATCACAAAAACGGCTTGCGCAAATCCTTCTACGCTCGATTGAATCCAGGTTTCATAGAGCGACTCGCACTGCCCAGGGGTGAATTGATCATCGAAGAAAAATCGGGTATCCGTGTGGCTCAGCCGTGCGATCCGCCGAAGCTCAGGAATATCATCATTTCGGGCAGCCCGGTGTGGACTTGATAGACTCGTCGCGCTTGGAATTGACGAAAGATCCAGGGATCGATCCATCGTGACTCGCACGTCGACGAGATGAAATCCTCGCGATTCAGCCAGTTTCACCGTCACGGAGTCATCCGAACGTGCAAGAAAATAGAGACACTGAATCTTATGAGCCCCGCACCAGCATTCGACTGAATCCGCCGTTGTCGTGGTGAGCACATTGCCGCGCACGCAAGCGATGGAGACTCCGAAGAACCGAGTGTCCCACGGCAGCAATTCACACGGTTCAGCGGACGCATTCACGCCGGTTACTCCTTGACGCCTGTGGGATTGGCATCACCGCTAAGCCGCGAGCGAACTGTATACGTTGGACGCTCCATCGTGCGAAAATGCAGGCGGGCAAGGTATTCGCCGATGATTCCAAGCGCAAAAAGCTGCGCGCCGGAAAAGATGGCGATCACCGACGCCAGGAACGCAAACCCAGGCGCGGCCGCCCCGTGGAACAGTCGCGTCGCGATCACAAACAGAAGAATCCCCAAGCCGATCAGAGTAAACAGAAACCCGATCATGCTCGCCAATTGTAATGGCCATGTGCTGAAACCGGTCACCATGTTTAAGGCATGCACCAGCAATTTGCGCAGCGTGTAATTGGAAACGCCCACGGTGCGAGGCTCATGCTTCACGGCAATTGCGGTAAACTTTGTGGTGCCCCAGGTGAGCAATACATCAATCGATACAAACGGGCTTCGATAGGTTGAAAACGCTCCGCGCACCGCCGTACGAAAAATGCGAAATGCGCTGATATTTCCGGCCGTATCCGCCCCCATCGCTGTTTGCAGCACCGCCTTGGTAATTTTTGAAGCTAGATTGCGCCATAGCCCGTGCGTCATGGCCTCGGGCTTTCCGTAGACCACGTCGAAGCCCTCATTGAGCTTCGCCAATAGCGCAGGAATTTCTTCGGGTGGGTTTTGCAGATCGTCATCGAGCGTCACGATCTTGTCGAACCGCGCGGCTCGAATGCCACAGAGCAGCGCGTTGTGCTGACCGTAGTTGCGCATCATGTCAAAACCGACCACGCACGGGTATTCACTGCTTAGTTTTTCGATGACCGGCCAACTGCAGTCACGGCTGCCGTCGTTGACGAGAATGACCTCATGATGGTCGCTCAGTTTTTTGAGAATCGGCACGAGCCGGGCCAGTAAAGCCGTGAGCGTTTCCTGGCTGTTGTAAACCGGAACAATCACGGAAATACCTTCGGGAAGCGAATCGGGCTGCGTTGAATCCGAAGAGATCATGCCGGGCGAGCCTGTGAAAACCGTGAAACTCGAACGTCGATTGACGTGGGTCGGTATTGTGCAACAGACCACCTTTAAAGTCCATGCTTGGGACACACTTGCGACATTGACGACAGCCATCTACTGTGCCGGTATGCCCATGCTTTCTGCTGATTTAACTGCCGACGCAAATGAGAAAGAACCGGTGCAGACCTCTCTGTTGGCCATCGCCATCTTCATTGGGCTTAACTTGTTCGCGGTTCGGTTCGATCTCAAAACACATCCGCAATATTATGCTGCCGCCATCGCAGGTGGCCTCACATTCATCTTCGGTACTAGTCGGCGCGTCTTGAAAATGATCGACTCGATCCGTCACCCTGCCGAAAAAATCAAATGGCTTATCGCTGCGATCTTATTCGTATTGTCCGCTCGGTACTTCTTGTTGAGCGCCAGCCTGGCCGAGAGAGAAGTGTTCCCCAAGATGCACGATGAACACATGTATCTGCTGCAGGCTCAAATGCTGGCCCACGGGCATCTATGGATGCCGCAACATGAATTGGCCGATTTCTTTGATTCAATCCTCGTCATCGTCAAACCGGTTTACGCCGCCCCGTATTTCCCAGGCACCGCCCTTTTTTACGTGCCCGGAATCTGGTTGAACATCGCGCCCTGGGGCACCTCTGTCCTGATCACGGCGGCAATCATCGGCATGTTCTACATCGTCATCACTGAACTGTTCGATGGCTTTTCAGGATTGTTGGCGGCATTGTTGGCTGTTTCACTTTCTGAGATTCGGGGCTTGTCCGTGATGGTGATGTCCCACACGGTCATCCTGTTATTGCTCCTCATGACGATCTGGGCTTTTCTAAGGTGGCAGAGAACGCCTTGCCTGCGATGGGCAATCTTAATCGGCATATTCGGTGGCCTTGCCGCCATCACCCGGCCGCCGGACGCAGTCTGTGTCATCCTTCCCATCGGACTGGCGATGCTTTGGGAAATGCGCAAGCTTCCGTTTCGCTCGCAGAGAAATTTCGTCCTGGCTGCACTGTTCGCGGCACTTCCGTTTCTAAGCCTTCAACTCATTTTGGACAAAGGAACGACGGGTTCGATTTTGCGAACGCCGATCGCCCAATATGCGGATGACAATTTCCCGGGGTTCTCGCTCGGCGTGGGTCCACGAAAGCTGGCCGATGTTTCTCGCTCCAGCCTCCCGCAGATGCGAGATTACTATCAACAGTTCCTGCGACCGGCGATGCGTGAATATAACAGTGATGGCCCCATTGATACCTTGTTCAACAAGCGATTCATGCCTGCCGTCGAAGCTTCTTTGCCCGGGAATCTGTTGATCGTTTTAGCATCGATCGGATTGCTTGGCATTCGAACCCCGGCAAACATCGCGATCGTCTCCGGGTCATTGCTGATCCCACTGATGTACTCATTTTTCCCGATCTATTTGAAGCACTACGGATTAATCGCATCCCCTGCGTTTATCCTCCTGGCTTTAACGGGCCTCGAAATCTTCAAACGAAAATACTCACCTGTCGGCATGCCGATCTTCATCGCGGTTGCAGTTTTGGCTGTGGGATCTCTCCCGGAACTTCGTCGAACGCGCGATAGCTTCTTGACCGCGCCATATCTGGCAGACATCAATGCAAAAATCGCTGGATTGGAACACAAACCCTCGGTTGTATTATTCCGGTATGAATCGGGAAGAACCGATCTCCATGAAGAGCCGGTCTACAATTGGGATGTCGCATGGCCCGACGACGCACCTGTGATTCGGGCGCAAGACCGTGGCAATGACAATTTCCGAATATTTAGTTACTACGCGAGTCGTCAGCCCCAACGATTCTTCTATCGTTACGATCGAACGACGACCGAATTAACGCCCTTGGGTTATGCTGGCGATTTGGCGGGTGTAATAAACAAAACCCCCGCAACGCAGAAGTAATTTCAGGTGGGCTCGTGAGTTGTCAGGCCTGGAAATCAGGGTAACGTTGGATGAGGTGCCACGGGTTGCGGTACTCCGAGACCCGTGGCACCCTAAATCTCATCTTTCATGTTGCGCTTATTCAGGAACGGTGTTCTTTCTGGCAGCGTTTGAATGCCTCGGCATATCCTTTTCGCTGCAGCATCGTCCCCGAGCGATACGCGGCCAATCCAATCATCGTGCTCACATAATCAAATGCATCCAGCGCCAATTCATGGCATCGGATCGCCTTGACCTTCGCACTCATCTGCTGGCTGATGTCCACCGCAAAATCCGCGTAAAGAGGACTCCATAACTCGTACTGATACACCGTCGGGCCGGGCGACAACTCGCGTGAAATGCTCATCACCATGCGGTACGCCGCGATATGATCCGAATGATTGTCATCCGCGTGGGGTACGTAAATAACGGCTGGCTTACGGATTTTGATTGCGTTGGCGACATGCATCTGCAGATCCGCCATGACCTGCTCGTCAACTAAATTCCCATCTGCACCGTTCAAAAAGAGCGTGTCACTGACGCCGAGTATCGCGCAGGAACTTAAGGCCTCCTGCATGCGCTTGGCTTGCTTTTCAGCGGGAGCCAGCCACGGATATCCGCGACTGTTTTCACCGCGCGTCAAATAAAGCACGCTCACCGGATCGCCTGCCGCAACATGCCGGCAGACCGTTCCGCCGCATCCAATCACCTCATCATCCGGATGCGGGGCGATGACCATCACCGGGCCTCCCGCCGGTTTCCACCCATCGTCGGCAGGCGGTTGCTTTGCGATCAACGCGCGCAGTCGCCGACGCAGACGACTCATCAGAGTGTTTGCAATTCTCACCGGCGGTGAAGTGGTGTCACGCAGACCGGCGCTCGAGTTGCCGCTGGTTTCTGGAGATATCGTGGTGACAGACAACAGATTTCCTTGCGATCAAAACCTTCGGCGGAATATTCGTCCGCCATCCAATATCAACTGCCGAATCGTTCCCAACACAGATTATGGGCCTTTGATGGATTTGCCTAGACCCAACGCTCTTTGGTCTCTTATCGGCCGACCGACCGGCCAGCTAAAAGATTCCGTGATGATTGACCATTTTACATCCCCCCACCCAGCGATTTTAAATAGTCCGTCATCTCAAGATAACCCTCACCCATTGAATGCCCCTGCTCATCCACGACATCCACCGCACCTTCAAAATAATTGACATTGGTGGTGTGCGGCGTTGTCAGCTCCTGACCGGGCATCACGCTTCGAACGATCATCGGAGCCCGCCCTTTCAACTGCACCCGCCATTCCTGCGGATACGATCCTCCGCTCACCGGGCTTTTCCACGGTTTGGAACTTTGCAGTTGAATATCGTCTGCCGAAAGATACCGAGGCTGGCCGTCGGCCGAAATCTGAGTGCCGGACAAATAATCCGACCCGCCCGTTTGATTGCGAATTCGATAAATCATCAGATCGCTGCCATCCGCCAATGACAAACTGATCCAATCCCAACCGCTTTGATTCGCCCCCAGCGCATTGCTGGAAAACTCGTGGTCCATCCAACTGATTCCTTCAACCGTGAATTTCTTCCCGGCCGTTTCAATCGTGCCATGAGTGGGCAAACGGGTCATCGAATAATAGTAAGACGCCTGCCCCGGTTGAAGACCTTTGGCATTCAGTCCGCCCTTCCCCTGCAACGTCGGAGGGCGCGGAATCGCACAGGTCAAATCGATCGAAAACTCCTTCTCCTTGGCTTGAAGGTGAACCGCGCCATCTTGCAGCTTGGCCGACCAATCCAGCAGCGAAACATCGAGCGTTTGATCCGATGCCATCGCCAGGCCAACTCGTCCCCGTTGCAAGTGGTCTTTGAAAGTGAAGACTTTTCCCGACACATCCGACACGGCGGCGTGCGCGAAATAAATATCGCCCAAGCCCCATGCACTTGGACGAGCGGTTGCCATGGGAATGTAAGCCGTGCGAAAAAAAGTCAGCTGATAACCGAACCGACGCCCCGCCTCATCGCGCATGTTTCCGGTGAAATACCACCATTCGGTTTTATAGCCATCATGTCGCCCATGATCGCGCGGGAAATTCCACTCACGCGGCGCGATCGCTCGCAAAAACTCCGGAGATGGCGCTGTCGCTGGAGCTACCGGCGGACTTTGCGCGATGATGCTATTTACCAACGCCAGGATCATCAAAATACCCATTCCAAGAAGGTGATGAGTACGTACTGCCGGGCCGTTCTTTCGCAGCGTCACGTCGATGAATGTCATGTTGAAGCTCTATTCCTGTCGAAGGTTACCTGCCGGTGAATCTGCCTAAATCCGAAACGCCGGATAGATGGCAGCCACGACCGCCGCCGCCGACGCCAACAACAGGCTTTCAATCCAAAAGCGCGGCAAAGGATGCGTGGGAATACTCCACCCAAAAGATCGAAACTGAATCACATACGCCAGAACATAAGCCAAAGCCGTTCCCGCAGCCGCCGCCACGAGCGCGGAAGTCCACGCGATCAACAAGCCTTGACCCAGCATCCACAAGGCCGTCTGCCGGCCGGACATTCCCATGGCGGACAACACGCTGTAATCCTTCCGACGAGCCAGTGAAATCGACAACAACGATCCCGCCAACCCGCAAAACGCAACACCGCCCGCCAACCAGGTAAGCACCTCTGTCACCTTAAACGTTCGATCAAATACCTTCATAATCTCGATCTTCACATTCCCGAAGCTATTGGCGACCACCGGATAATCTCGCCGAAGATGCTCAGACCATTTCGCGGCCAATCGTTCCGGATTTACACCCGGCATGATGCGAACATGCAGCGAGTTGATCCCGTCATCGTTCCATCCGGCGGCGTAGGTATGCCGATCCAGCATGACCTGACCACGCTCGGAACCGAAATCGAAAAAAATGGCGTAGACGCTCAATCGGTGCGGTCCCGTCGGTGAAGGGAGATTGATTGAATCACCGATCTTCAGTTTCGTTCGGCCGGCCAACGGTTCGCTGATCATTACATCGTGAGCCGGATCGAACGGCCGTCGACTTTCAGATTGTTTCATCGGTAACGAGTGATTATGCAACAAGTCACCCACATCCGTCGCGGAAAGCAGAATTGATTTTCCTGCGTACTCATAGTCACGGGCGCGATACTCGATGGCCTTCTGCACTTGCGGTTGCGCAGTCACCCATCGCACCACTTCCGGATCGAGCGTCGAATCAATCTTGTGATTCACCAGCAATTCCGGACCCACAAAAATATCCGCGGCAAATCGTTGCTCGACCCAATTGCCAAGCGCGCTGCGAAAAGAACTGACCATCGTGCGGACACCGACATTCATGGACATCGCCAGCATCGTCGCGGCTATGGCCACGCCGGTAATTCCCAACGATCGCCTCACTCCAGAGGCCGCCATCTGTAAAGGCAGCCACTGTGCCGGCCGCGCGATCGCTGCGATCAAGCCACAAGCCTGTAATGCGACCCACGGGCAAATCAAGGCGAACCCCAAAGCGATCCACAGCGCCATCACAAAACCCACGACCGGTGAATTGCTCGGCAACGCGTACAGAATGATGGATGAAATCAGCAGTGCGATTCCAACGCCACACAGCCTTTTGGCGCTGCGTCCGGAGGTATCGGCATGGGCCGTCGAGCGAAACGCGTTCACCGGTTGCGTACGCGATGCCCGCAAAAGCGGCACCGCCGCGCCCACCAGGCAACTGGCCGTCGACAGTACCAATCCCTTCACAAACGCACCCAGACTCAACGTGACGCTTCCGGGTCGAATGGCTACGTATAAATCATTAATGGTAGTTGCAATCAAACCGACCATGAGCTTTGAAAGCAACCAACCCCCGATCACGCCCACGATGCCACCGACCACTGCGAACGCGAGTGCTTCGGTGATGTATGTTGCCGCCAGTTGGAAACGGGAAGCACCGAGGCATCGAAGGATTCCCAGGCTGGTTGCCCGCTGCTGAACAGAAATCAGCATGCTGTTGTAGACAATAAAAACCGCTACGAAGCTGGCCATCAGCGAGAGCGCATTCAGGTTCAACTTATAGGCTTGAATGAGTTCTCCGAGCGTCGACGACCGCTGCCCGGTGGATCGCAGCACGAACCCCGGCGGAAGCGCCGCGGTCACTACTTTGACCTCTTCATCGGACTCCAGATGCAAATCGATCCGATCAAGACTGCCGATCGCACCCGCCAATTCCTGTGCCGTCGCCAGGTCACAAAGAATGACGTCCGTCAATTGTGACTGCGCCACCCCCGTCGGCTTGATAATTTCCAGCACCCGCGCTTCGGCTCGACCCCGACCCACCGTGAGTCGAATCGTATCGCCTGACTTGATCCCCAATCGTGTCGCCAACGCATCGACCAACACAACCTGTCCCGGCTCGGTTAAAAATCGCGTCAAACGATCCGCATCAAGCGTCAACTGCATTTGAGTGAAGGCCCGCAATTGACGCTCGGAAAAGATGTCCACTCCCATCAAACGCGCAACCGCCGGCTCGGCAGAACCTGGTCCGGCGACGAGCACGCTTCGATCCACAATTGGAGCCATCGGGTACGGTAGTTTCTGACGCTGCAATTGAATGAAAATGTCGTCCGAAATTTTCCCGTCCGAAGCGAAGATGCTGTGCGTGGACCGTTCCGCGAGCGATTGAACCGCCCCGCGAAAGCTTCCCACGCAGGCTTCCACCGCAGAGTCAATCGCCACGACCACCGCCACTCCAAGCGCGACTCCGATGAGGCACAACAGCGCCTCCAGCCGATGCCGACGGAAATGTCCGCCCGACATCCGCGACAGAAACCCCAGAAAGCCAAAAACTTTCGTGCCAACTTTCACTGACTGACCCCCACAGCCAAGGTCGAGCTGCTGGATTCAATCAGTCGACCATCCGCCAGCACAATCCGATCATCGCAGCGCTCGGCGGCTTCCGGCGAATGCGTGGCCATCACCACGGTGACACCATATTCGCGATGGAGTTCAACCAGCAAATCCAAAATGATTTTCCCGCTCTGAGCATCCAGATTTCCCGTCGGTTCGTCGGCAAGGATCAGCTCGGGTCGATGAATCACCGCCCGGGCCAATGCAATACGCTGCTGCTCACCACCGGAAAGTTCATCCGGATATCGTCGGGCCTTGTCGATGAGTCCCAGTCGATCCATCAACGCGTGAATTTCCTTGCGCCGCTCATGAGTCAGCGCGCGATCAAGCATCCAGGGCACGGCTATATTGTCGAACGCAGTCAGATCCGGCAAAAGATGGAAGGATTGAAAAACAAATCCCAGTCGTCGACGCCGAAACAAAGCCAGTTCCGCGTCTGATAGTTTAGTCAGATCGGTCCCAGCCACAAGACTGGAACCGGAAGTAGGTCGATCCACCGC
>JBBRMF010000003.1:0-62613 GCA_038230975.1 Tepidisphaerales bacterium | reverse complement strand
GTTTGGCTTTTGTTATATCTATATATTTTTTTTTTGCGTGCGGTGCGTACGTCACCTTTTGTTCCCCTTCTATAATTCACCGGGGTGCCTTCGCCACGACCGCTAAAAGTAGGTACAATCAAAGAAAAGTTATGATCGAATTTTTCCAAGAACATCCCTGGATCCTCATCGGCCCTATCTCATTTGGCGTGGTCCTTGGCACCGTGGCCTACCTGATTTTGCTGGAGCGCAAAACCGCCTCATGGGTGCAGGACCGCATCGGTCCAAATCGCGTGGGGCCGTGGGGTTTGCTGCAGCCGATCGCGGATGGAATCAAGTTCCTGTTGAAGGAAGATTATCGGCCGACCGGCACCGACAAAGTGTTGTTCAGCTTGGCGCCTTGCTTGATGATCGTAGTGATCATCATCAGCGCCGCCGTGCTGCCGTGGGGCGGGGAACATCAGGTGACGCGGACAATTGATGTGACCGGGCAATCCGATGCCCGCATCGCGGCAATCAGCCATGTGCCATCGGTAGGTGTGCTTGTCGGTGAACCGAAAATCGAAAAAATCGCCGCAACCACCGATGGCGGTGAAGTACTTGCCCCGGCCAAGACAGTCGCCACCCTCACCTACCGCTACCCCTTCCAAATCGCCAAGCTGAATATCGGCGTGCTGTTCATTCTCGGAGTGCTATCACTGGCTATCTATGGCGTCGTGCTCGGCGGTTGGGCCAGTAACAACAAATATTCATTCCTCGGCGGTCTGCGCGCGACTGCCCAAATGGTCTCCTACGAAATCCCGCTCGGCTTGTCGGTGCTCTGCATCGTCATCATGTTCGGCACGTTGGATTTGGGTGAGATTGTTGAGAAACAGGTTTCGTACTGGGGCCACGTCATCCCCGCGTGGAATGTGTTCACCCAACCGGTGACGTTTCTGATGTTCCTCGTCTGCATTCACGCCGAAGCCAACCGCGCGCCGTTTGACTTGGCCGAATGCGAACAGGAACTCGTCGGTGGATATCACACGGAATATAGCGCGATGCGATTCGCGCTCTTCTTCCTCGCCGAGTACGCGGGGATGATTGCGACGAGCGCGGTCTGCGTGGCCCTGTTTTTCGGGGGTTGGCACGTACCATGGCTCGATAAAATCTGGCCGGCATTGAGCGGTGGGGTGGATGCCAACAATCCCGCGATCACAACGAGCCTCGTTGTGTGCCTCATCCGAGTACTGGCGTTCTTTACAAAGACAGTGTCGATCATCTTCATCTTCATGTGGGTCCGCTGGAGCCTGCCGCGCTTTCGTTTCGATCAACTGATGATGCTGGCCTGGCGGGCGTTGATCCCCATGTCGCTGGCGATGCTGATGGTGACGACGCTGGTCATCTATTTCTTCGGAACCGAAGGCAACCGCGCCAACATGCGGGTGGGTGGAAAGATGGCGTTGGCGATGCTCGTCGGCAACGTTGCCGTGTTGGCCGCGACCATGTTCATCAGCCGACTGCTACCCGCGCCACCCGAAACGAACCGACGCGTGAAGGTGATTGGAAGCAGATTTAATAAGGCCGCGTTGCCGGTCGCTTGAGAATGCTGCTGCATGGATTTACAACTGACAACTGACCTTTGACAACTGACTAAGCCATGAAAGACTCCGACGTCATCGTCCTTCAAGAACCTCGCCTCAGCCTGAGCGACCTGTTCTACATGCCCCAGGCCCTGATCGGTTTGGGCACCACCATGAAGCACATGCTGGCCGTCCTCGGCGGCAAGGACCGCGTTATTCAATACCCCGAAGAACGGCGAGAAGATCTCCCTGTCGAAGAAGGCGGCATGCTGCTCCGCACATATCGCGGCATACACCGTTTGAACAAAGATGAAGACGGCCGTGTGAAATGCGTCGCTTGCTTCATGTGCTCCACCGCCTGCCCCGCGCGATGTATCCACATCGAAGCCGCCGAATCGCCATGGTCTGATCGAGAGAAATATCCTCAAAAATTCGACATCGACGAACTCCGCTGCATCTACTGCGGCATGTGCGAGGAAGCCTGCCCGGTCGATGCGATTGAACTCACCCATGAATACGACATCGTCGGCCTCACGCGCCAGGAGATGATCTTCGACAAATCCAAGCTGTTGAAGATTTTCGATGAAACGGTGAAAGATGAGCCGATGTAGGCCGCGATTCCAAGACCTGATCAAATGGAAAATCCGATCACCAGTTTCGAATGCGGCGGCTGTGGTAAAAGCTATCAATGGAAATCAGAACTGGCTGGCAAAAAAGTCAGATGCAGATGTGGGCATGTGATGGTCGTGCCGGTTCCAGTCACCGACGAGGTTGAAAAGTATGAAGATCCATTCGTTGATGCAGAATCTTTAGCGACAGATGATAATTCGGGCGAAATTCCTATTGCTGGGCAGCGATCATCCAATGGTGGAATTCCGGTTATTTCGGCCTTACTCTTGATGGGAGACACCTTTCCGTTTGCCGATTTGAAGAAGCAACTGGCGACGTTCAACGTGCTGGGGCGAAGTCCGAATGACATTCGATTCGAAGATGGATTGCTCTCTTTCCAACTCGGCGATGAGTTGTTTGTACTTGCCTTGATGTCGGCTCCTTATCCATGGTCAGACCTAGAAGGCCCTTGTGCTACCGCATGGATGTGGCCGAAAAATATGCCAGCGATTGGCCTAAAACATCATCGTACCCATTTGCTTGTGACGATGATTAGCGGCCGATCAAATCCAGTTCGGCGACGCCTGATGTTGACAGCGGTCACCGCAGCGGCGGCGCAACAGCCGGGCGTTATGGGAATCTATTGGGGGGATTCAACGATGGTACACTACCCAAAGATTTTCGGGGAGATGGCTCACCTCGTTACGACCCAAAATGCTCCGCCACTTTATCTTTGGGTCGATTACAGATTGTTTCGCAATCCCAACGGCACAACCGGGCTCTTTACCACGGGTCTCAAAGCACTGGGGCATATGGAAATCGAGATCCCCAGTATCAAAATGCCCGTCGGTAAACTTCGCGAATGGGCCATGAACATTTCGCAGTACCTCCTCACGAATGGACCTGTTTTAAAGGATGGTAACACGATAGGCATGACCGCAGAACAACAGATTCGCATTCGCCATCGGCCCTCGATGTTTGGACGACGGGATATGGTCTTGCGAATGGAACCGTGAAATTGCTGTTGAGGCTTCTAACGCACGGATATTGGTAAAAACCATGAAAAACCGCATACGTCTCGGCCTCGTTCTTTTACCACTTACGCTGCTCATTTGTGCGACACATGCAGACATTCGCGCGGAAGTTCCAAAAGCCGTGACGGCTGACTTCCCCGCCGATCTCCCCGGCAAAGGCCTGGCCCAGCACGATTTTTTCTACGCCGGTGAAGCCAAGTCGCAGAACATGTACATCGTTCGCAAAGGGCAGATCGCCTGGAGGTACGAAGACTCCACGAGCAAGGGCGAAATAAGCGATGCCGTGCTACTTTCCAATGGGAACATCCTCTTTGCCCACCAGTTTGGCGTCACGCTGATTTCTCCGGAGAAAAAGGTTCTCTGGAATCATGATGCGCCGCCGAAAACCGAAATTCATACCGCACAACCCATTGGCAAGGATCATGTGCTCTTTGTCCAGAACGGCGACCCGGCGAAGCTGATCGTCGTCAACATCACAACCGGCCAGATCGTCAAAGATCTGGTGCTCCCCACGGGCAATCCCAAGAGCACGCATGGGCATTTTCGGCATGCCCGCCTCACGGATGCCGGCACGCTCCTCGTGGCTCACATGGATATGAAAAAAGTGTGCGAGTACGACGAGAACGGCAAGCAGATTTCGTCGCTCGACATCAATAATCCCTGGTCCGCAGGGCGATTGAAGAACGGAAATACATTGATCTGCTCGGGCAAATCAGCAATGGAGCTGGATCCCCACGGGAAAACGGTTTGGGAATTTACGGCGGCCGACATCCCGGAATATAAAGTGCTGCAATTCCAAATCGCCACCCGTCTTCCGAATGGCAATACACTCGTAAACAACTGGGTCAACCAGTGGAACACGAAGATCGATCCGGCCACCGCTCCGGTGCAGGCGTGGGAAGTCACGCCGGATAAAAAAGTAGTATGGGCGCTGCGATCGTGGATGGATCCGAACAATCTCGGGCCGGCCACGACGATCCAATTACTGGATGATTCGAGCGTGCCGGAAGAAGTCCATTTTGGATCGATTCGATAAATTGCCGCAGTCACATCTCGAAACTGGTGTCAAAAGCCGTCGGCGTCCCCATCGGTGATATCAGTGGCGACCACACGGTTCCATTCTTCCAGCACCGCTGCATCCGCTCCGTTTGCGTTGAGGCGACAGAGCACTTCTCCGGTGGTGGATTTTAACGTGGGGAAGGATAGTAGCAGCAGCGTTAAGTCACGCCAGTCGGTACCGCTTTTGGGTTGACCGCGACGGGCCGTGAAGGAGATGACTTTCTGCGCGATCAGCTCGGCTGGAGTCGGCACTCGCACGTCCGCGAATAATTGATTGGGCGGTAGTACTGCAGTTTGGCGAACATCAACCAGATGTCGATTCTTGGGTTCCCGCAATTGAAAAACTCGAAACCCACGGCCTGCGGCAACCTCACGCACGCGAACTGCGATCATAAATTGCCTGCCGAGATGCGCCCGAATTTCTTCCGCAAGTTCAGCGGCACGCGGTGACATGATATCAACGTCCTGAGTCATTCGCGGCTCATCGACGTACGCGTTTACGGCTTGCGCCCCGAATAGAACCGCATCATCGCGATGGCGCAAGAATTCCAAGACCGCTTCGTGAATTCTGGCCAGAGGAAGCGGTTCATTCATGGCGAATTCCCTCAGCGTTAGTGAGCCGTCACCGAACATGATCGTGACTATAACACGGACTCCAAGGCGTGGCACGAATACCGCCTTTGCGGTACTTCGTGAAATCTGTCACCAACCTCCTTGCAAACACGGCAGCGGATTCTTAGACTTTCCCGTTTTCCGATGGAACGTGTTTCGACATGCTGACAATGATCTTCATTAACGCCGCCGTCCCCGCGATTCTCAACCCATTGGTGGTGCTGGTTCTGTGCGTGTTTGCGGGCGTCGCCACCGTGCTGATGTTGCCTGGCCGCAAGGAAGCTTCGTGGGCCAAAGTGGGTGGCGTCGTGGCCGTTGCGGTTGGGCTGATCTTCAGTGCCCTGCTCGTTCGCTACACCGCCACTGTCAGTCCAGATGGCATGGGGATTTATTTCTGGGTGTTTTCGGCGATCGCGATTGTCAGTGCGATACGCGTTGTGACCCACGCCCGACCGGTTTACGCAGCGCTCTATTTCGTGCTGACAGTCATGGCCAGCGCGGGGTTGTTCGTCTTGCTGTGGGCTGAATTTATGGCCGCCGCGCTCGTGATTATTTACGCCGGCGCCATTCTCGTCACGTATGTGTTTGTGATCATGCTCGCTTCGCAAGCCGCCCCCGATGCAGAAACGATCGCCGGGCAGGCGGATTACGACGATGTCAGCCGCGATCCGGTTGTGGCGGCGTCAATCGGGTTTGCACTCATGGGGGTGCTTCTTTTTGTGATTTTCGATAAAGCGGAGGGTGTGATTCGCCCGGTGAAGCCATTGAATATCAAAGTGTATGTTCAGGATGGCAGTGCCACTCCACCGATTGCGGCTTACGATGGTTCGACGCAGCAACTCGGTCAATATTTGTTCAACGATCAGATGGTCAACCTGGAATTGGCGAGTTTGATTTTGACCATCAGCATGGTCGGGGCGATCGTCATCACCCGACGGCGGATTGTCAGCACGGATTTTGGCGATGAATTCGTCGAAACCCCGGAGCCTGAAACGCTGCATGGGCCGGCAACACCCGTCAACGATAACCCGCACAGTATTCCCGTGTACGGCACGAAGAACCCGCGCGTCAAGGCGTATCCGGAGATGTGAATTGTAGAGGTTATGGAAACACTGGCGTTACAACATTATCTGGCCGTCGGCGCGATCCTCTTCGGGATCGGGTTGATCGGTTTTATGAGCCGCCGAAACCTGATCGTCATGTTTCTGTGTACGGAATTGATGTTCCAGGGCGTCGCGATCAATCTGGTTGCCTTCGGACATTTTTGGGGCAACTTCAGCGGGCAGGCGTTTACGATCATGGTGCTGGTAATTGCGGCTGCCGAAGCTTCCCTGGCTTTGGGTCTGGTTGTTTTACTGTTCCGACAAAAGAATACTCTCGACGCCGACGCCTGGCGCGAATTGAAGGGCTGAAAAATGGTGGCATGGGCGTCTCGCCCGTGCGTTTTTTTTGGATTGAATGCACGGGCAAGACGCCCCTGCCACTGTAAAGCAGTTTGTAAACTATGCTCGATCTCTTTGCCGTCAAATACGCCTACCTGATCCCGCTGCTGCCGCTGCTGGGAGCGATGATTGCTGGATTCTTCGGGGCTCGGTTTTTCAAACAGCAATCGCATTGGCCGATCTGGTTGGGTGTGGGCTGCAGCGCGGCTATTTCATTTTCTCTACTCTTCGGAGTGTTAAATCATTCAAGTCATGGGGAGAGTCAAGCGCGTCTTGGCGCTCCGCGAGACGCCAAGGATTATCCCGCCATCAGCACCAACTGGTTCGACTGGATCATCGCGGGCGGTTCCCAAGGCAAATTCATCCACCACAACCCAACGACGGAGTTGCAAAACCCTTCCATCGCTGATGCCGATGGCACTACCCATCCGCTTGCACCGTTCTACGTACAGGCAGGTGCGTGGATCGATCCACTCACCTGCACCATGCTCTGCGTGGTGACGGGGATTGGTTTTCTGATTACGATTTTTGCAGCGGGGTACATGAAAGGGGAAGCGGGATACTTCCGCTTTTTTGCCTACCTCGGGTTGTTTCTATTCGCGATGACCTGCCTGGTCATGGGCAATAATTTTGTGATGCTCTACCTGGGCTGGGAAGGCGTGGGTCTGTGTTCGTATCTGTTGATTGGATACAACTACGATAAGCCGGCTGCGCGCGAGGCGGCTAAGAAAGCGTTTCTCGTCAATCGAATCGGTGACTTTGGATTTGGCCTTGGAATCATGCTGATCTACCTTGCTTTTGGCACGGTCAGTTATTTTGGCGACGGGGTGGGCACGCTCAGCGGCGCGATTGAAATGGCAGCCGTCCCGCATGCTCTGATGTCTCCTTTCCAACAGCAGGCCATGCAGTGGATTCCGTTCCTTCTGATGATCGGCGCTTTTGGGAAATCAGCGCAATTCCCGCTTTATGTCTGGCTTCCCGATGCCATGGAAGGCCCGACTCCGGTCAGTGCTCTGATCCACGCCGCCACGATGGTGACCGCCGGCGTCTACATGATTGTTCGATGCGGAACGCTGTTCGTCACCAACGAACCGGCGATGATTACGATCACCTTCGTCGGTGCGTTCACCGCTTTGTTCGCCGCCACGATCGCGCTTCGCCAATTCGATCTCAAGAAAGTGTTCGCATATTCCACCATCAGCCAACTGGGCTTTATGTTTGTTGGCGTAGGGGTGCTAGCGCCGGTGGCGGGTGTGTTTCATCTGATCACCCACGCTTTTTTTAAAGCTTTGTTATTCCTCAGTTCCGGTGTTGTCATGCACGCGATGCTCGGCCATCTGGACATGCGGAAAATGTCCGGGCTGAAGCGCGTTCTGCCGCTGACGCGATGGTTAATGCTGATCGGTTGCCTGGCGTTGGCGGGGTTCCCATTCCTATCCGGTTTCTTCTCGAAAGATGAAATTGTGCATCAGGCCTGGGAGCACAATAAATTCCTCGGCGGCATCATGCTGTTGACCGCTTTCCTCACGGCTTATTACACGTTCCGTCTTTACTTCCGGGTGTTTGAAGGCCTTGAATTGGTACCCACTGAACCTGCCGATGACCACCACACTGCCGACGATCACGCTCACGATCATTCATCTGACAGTCACGGTCACTCATCGAATCAAGGTCAAGAGAAGTCACACGAACACGCACACGCACACAACCATGAGCCCGCGCTGATGGTTCTTCCACTGATCGTGCTTGCCATTGGAGCGGTGATTGCCGGTTATCTGAACTGGCCCGGTGAAAAACTTGGCCATTTCCTCAATGGCAGCCCTTCCATCTCGCTTGCGTACGATGTTTCCGTTGCTCGCTACGGCGGCGAGTCGGTTGATCCCGCCGGTTTTGGCCAGCATGTTCCTGAAGTCGAACATTCGCCCTTTAACAACATCATGCTCGCCAGCGGTTTGATCGCTGCGCTCGGAATTCTGATCGCGTATCAACTTCATCTGAAGGATCGAAGGAAGGGTGAACAGTTGGCCGGTCGGTTCCCGGCTTTGACTCGCCTGCTTGAAGGCAAATACTGGGTCGATGAGCTTTACCAGAATGCGATCATCGAACCACTGAAAAAACTGGGTCGCGCCTTTTTCATCATCGATCAGATCGTGGTGGATGGCGTGGTATGGATGATCAGTTTCATCCCGCAAGCGTCTGGTTTTGCCCTGAAACTGACCACGCAGCGCGGGTATCTCCAGGGATATGCCGCCTCAATGTTGTTCGGCGTTGCGGTGATATTGCTGGTGATTTTTTGGTGATTGGGCTCTCATGCTTGTTTTGCTTCTCATCATTCCGCTTCTGGGTGCCGTCATCGGGGCGGCGTTGCCGAATCCGCGCTTTGCCAAAACATGGGCGCTCATCGTCAGCCTTTTAACGTTGGGTGTGGCGATTGGATTGGTTAGCCAATTTAATTTTCATCCGAAGGTTGAAGCACAAAACACGGTCGATTCAATCCAGCTTCGATTTGGTGCGGTTCCCGGAACCGCAGCCACCGGCAGTGCCTATACGCTCTTGCCGCTGGGAGTCAGTTTTGCCCTTGGCGTTGATTCGATCAGCCTTTGGCTGGTTCTGTTGACGGTCTTTCTTACTCCTTTGGCGATCGCGGCCAGCTTCGACAGCATCAAGGAACGGACCAAAGAATATTACGCATGGATGCTGGTTCTGCTGGCCTGCATGCTCGGCGTGTTTGTCGCCCGCGATCTGTTGCTGTTCTATGTTTTCTTCGAGCTGACACTCATTCCGATGTTTTTCATCATCGGATTGTGGGGTGGGCCCGATCGCCGTCGGGCGGCGGGGAAGTTCTTCCTGTTTACGTTCACCGGCTCGGTTTTTACGTTGGCGGCCATTATCTACCTGGGCATTCACGCCGGTGGATTCTTTATCAGTGATGTTGTTCATTACGCCCAGACGGCACTCTCCGGCCCGGAACATACCACCGTTCGCCTGCTGCTTGCCCTGGGATTGCTGGCGGGTTTTGCGGTGAAGGTGCCGTTGTTCCCGGTTCATACCTGGTTGCCATTGGCCCACACCGAAGCTCCCACGGCTGGGTCGGTGATCCTGGCCGGTGTGTTGTTGAAGCTCGGCACGTACGGTTTGCTTCGACTGGCGATCCCCATCGGGTTCGTCGGGAATACCGCACCCATCCTCACCAGCCTCCTCCAGCTTGTCGGGCTGCTTTGCGTTGTTGGCATTATCTACGGTGCGTTGGTGGCCTGGGTGCAACAGGATATCAAGAAGCTGGTTGCATATTCATCGGTGAGCCATCTGGGTTTCTGCGTGCTGGGGTTGGCAGCACTCAACACGATCGGCATTCAGGGCTCGGTGCTCTACATGATCAATCACGGGTTGAGCACCGGGGCATTGTTTCTGGTCATCGGCATGATCTACGACCGATACCACACGCGCGATATCAACCAGCTTTCCGGCTTGGCCAAGCGAATGCCGGTACTTGCGTTCTTCTTCGTGCTCTTCGCAATGAGTAGCATCGGCCTGCCCGGGCTCAATGGGTTCACGAGTGAATTCCTGACGATTCTGGGTGCGTTTACGAGCCATACACTCGGCATTAAATACGGTGTCTTTGCGGCGATCGGTGTGATTCTGGGCGCGGTCTACATGCTGCACATGGTGGCCTGCGTGATCTGGGGCCCGCTCAAAACGCCCGAACTGGATCACAATGATTCCCACGGCAGCGGACATGATGATGGTGGTCACGCTCATGCTGTACCCGGCGACATCAATGGCCGGGAAATCGCGATCCTCGTGCCGTTGGCATTGGCGATTGTGCTGCTCGGTGTGATGCCCAACGCGATTCTCAAGACAATTCTGCCGGCGGTCGAGCTCGTGCAAAAGCCCGAGAAAATGAAACCCACGCAGGCATTGGTCGTAGCCGATTGAGGTGGCATGGGCGTCTCGCCCGTGCAACTTTTAAGTGAAATGCACGGGCAAAACGCCCAGGCCACGCACGTACCACAGTACACAGAGTTCTCGATATGACCGGATATTTCCAACTGCTTCTGCCCGAACTCATTCTTGGCACGGTTGCGTGCGTGCTGATGTTGCTCGGCTGCTCGATGAAGGTGGCCACGCGTAAGCTCGTGCCAATTTTGGCGCTCGTCGCTTTGATCGCCGTCTTCGCGATTCAACTCGGGCGGCAGGGAAGCGACAATACTTCCGCCCGTACCCTCACGGATATCAGCGGAACGTTCCGCATCTTCCACTTTGCCCAGTACATCAAATTACTTGTCGCGGGCGTCGGTATCATGCTGCTATTGTTGGCCTGGCCAACCAATGCTGAAGGCACGGGCAATAGCGCACTGAATGTCGGTCAGGAAACGGGTGAATTTTTCGGGTTAATGTTGCTGAGCCTCTGCGGCATTTTTCTCGTCGCCGGGGCCAATGACATTATCCTTCTGTTTCTCGGGATTGAGCTTGCCAGTATCCCGACCTATATTATGGTCTCAATCTCCCGGCCGAATCCGGTCGCGCAGGAAGCGGGGGTTAAATACTTTTTCCTCGGGGCGATGTCGGCGGCCATAATGCTTTTCGGGTTCAGTTACCTTTATGGCACGACGGGCAGTATCAAGCTGGATCAGATTTCTCAATTGCTGCATCCGCAGGCCGCCGTTTCAGGTTTAGCCGCATCCATGGCGGAGACCGATCCGGCACAAGCCGTCATTCAACCCTGGGTTTTGTTGGCGGTCATCATGCTCGTGGTGGGTTTCGCGTTCAAAATCGCCGCCGTCCCGTTGCACGTCTACGCCGGCGATGTCTATCAGGGTGCCGCCACGCCCGTGACCGCGTTTCTTTCCTTCGTTCCAAAGACCAGCGGATTTGTGGCTTTGATCAAAATCCTCTATGCCGTCGGCGGTCCCGCGTGGGCTTTACCCACTCAGTTGTCGAAATTGCTGTGGGTGCTGGCCGTGCTCACCATGACGTTTGGCAACGTGCTTGGTTTATTGCAAACCAACTTGAAGCGATTGCTGGCGTACAGTTCCGTTGCTCATAGCGGTTATATGTTGACCGGCATTGCGGCTCTTTCCGGCGCGTATCTCACCGCCGGACGAGATCGCAATGACGTGCAGACCGATGCGTTGGCCGGTGTGATTTTCTACTTGACCGCCTACGGCATCATGAATGCCGCCGCCTTCGGTGTGCTGATGCTGCTGCCCGCCCGCGACGGTCGACCCGGCACCTCCGCCGAAACTTTTGAGGATATCGCCGGTCAAGGTCGTCGCCATGTTGGCCTGGGTTTGTGCATGGCTGTCGCGTGCTTCAGCCTCATTGGCATCCCGCTGACGGTTGGGTTCTGGGGCAAGGTCTTTTTGATCAAGCCCGCTTTCGCCGGTGGTAACAATTGGCTCGTTATCATCGTGATGTTCAACGCGGCTATCTCAGCAGCCTACTATTTGCGCATCGTCGCCACGATGTTCCTTCGCGATCCAGTCATGGATGCCGTCCAGCCCGCCGGTGATGCAAAATTCCCTTTCCCCATCGCGGCGGCAATCGGCCTCTCGGTGACTGGTACTCTTTTGCTGGGTACGGTGCTTCCGGTGACGCAGGTGTTTACCAGTAGCACGCATATTGCCGCGCGGATTGACGATGGGCATGAGAGCGTGCGCTTCGAAGCGAAATGAAGCGTTAGCGTCCGAAACCGCTTTCGTGTTATGGCACCGCAAACGTTATGATTCCATCGCCTTCATGGAAGAATCGCATTGTGCGGAAACAAAAATGTCTTTTTTGTTCTCTGTCATAGCAATGATGTTATACTCAGTATCCCTATGAGTATCACCATTCCTTTACCTGCCGAGCTAGAGCAAAAGCTGCGGGCCGTGATGCCTGACTTAGATTTGGATGCTAAGGAAGCTTTTTTGGTCTCGCTATATCGGAGGGGCACGCTTTATCACAAGGATTTGGCCGCGCTTCTGGGACTTGATCGCTGGCAGGCCGACGCGGTTCTTCACCGCCATGGCGTCTGCGACCTGACTCCCGAAGAGGTGGACCATCAATTTTCAACCATTCGACGGATGGGGGTCTGATGGTCGTTGTCGCCGACACAGGCCCGTTGCGATATCTGGTTGAAATCGGGATTGTCGACGTGCTTGCAGAACTATATGGTAGCGTTCTGACGAAGACCGCGGTAATTCAAGAACTTAAATTACCGCATTTTCCAGCGGATGTGCGAGAGTGGGCGGAGCAAACGCCCGCATGGCTCAAAATTGACTCGCCGCTTTCTGTTGAATTTCTCGATCGTCTCGACAGTGGTGAAGCGTCAGCCCTATCACTCGCGATAGAGCGCGCGGCAGACTTAGTATTGATTGATGAGCGGGATGGTACTGCCATTGCCCGTGGTCTTGGCCTGGTAACCTATGGCACATTGGGCGTGATTGCGCTGGCGGGCGCGCGTGGTCTGCTCGATTTCGCGAAGAACCTCGAAGCACTTGCAACCACGACACAGTTCCGACTCACCGCAGCCGTCATCGAGCGCGCTCGATTGCGATATCGCGAGCTTTGTGACTCGCGACCGCATTGATTTCCTCGAAGAATTTCGACTTATCATGCTCCAAACCATCACCTGGACAGGTTCATCCGCCCGCTTACTGGATCAGACGAAGCTCCCCACTGAAACCGTCTATGTTGACATTGTAAATGAACGGCAGATGTGGGATGCGATCAAACGCCTGGTGATTCGGGGCGCCCCGGCGATCGGTGTGGCGGCGGCGTTTGGGGTTTATCTTGGCGTTCGCTCGGCACCCGATGACATTTTTGCAGCACGTCTTGAAGAAGTCTGCAAGTACCTGGCCACCAGTCGGCCCACGGCAGTCAATCTTTTTTGGGCAATAAACCGCGTTCGCCGTGTTGCTGAAAATGCCGCATCACCGGAAGACGCGAAACATCAATTGCTGGGTGAAGCGATTCGGATGCTGGATGAGGACAACCTCGTCTGCCGCGCCATCGGAGAACATGGCGTCGCGCTTCTGGAACGTTTAAAAGACTCCAACGGTCAAATCAATCTGCTTACTCATTGCAACGCCGGTGGTTTAGCGACGGTCCAATACGGCACCGCGCTCGCCCCGATCTACGTCGGCAAAGAGCGCGGGTTGAAGTTCCATGTCTATGCGGATGAAACCCGCCCGCTGCTGCAGGGTAGCCGTATCACGGCGTATGAGCTTCGGCAAAACGGAATTCCCTGCACGGTGATTTGCGACAATATGGCTGCTACTGTCATGAGCCAGGGGAAAGTGGCGGCCGTGATTGTCGGCACGGACCGTGTCGCTGCAAACGGCGATGTCGCCAACAAAATCGGAACGTACGGTGTTGCGATCCTCGCCAAACATTTTGGCATCCCGTTTTATGTGGCGGCTCCAACGAGCAGTATTGATATGTCGTTGGCGAGTGGCGATCAGATCCCTATCGAGCAGCGAGATGGCCGTGAGATTTCGGAGGGTTTCGGAAAACAGACGGCACCAAACGGCGTCGATATGTTCAATCCGGCGTTTGATGTGACCCCGGCGGAACTGGTGACGGCGTTGATTACGGAAAAAGGTGTGGTGAAAGCACCTCTCGCGATTGGACTTGTGAAATTGAACAAGTAGGTCACCAAAATGGAAGATATTGAAGGCAAACACGGAGTGAATCATCGCTTGACGGATGACGCGGAAATGCTGAGTCTGATCGAGGTCATCCGGCAGAGTCTTGAAGATGCGAAGTTTGGACGTATGCAACCGATGCGAAAATGTGTCGAAGATCTCGCCGCGAAACACGGCGTCTTTCTAGAGCGATGAAGCATATCCGACTTGTTTTACTCATGACCTGCGCGAACTTAGGCGGGTTATTGAATGAACGCTTCTCAACAATTCCCCTTCCCCGGTGTTCTTTCTAATACCAGTTCTCCACACACTGAAAGGAACCGCATGCGTCAACGCCTTCTTCTGACAGCCGCGTCTATTGCCCTGGTAAGCCTCTATGCCCGGGCCGACGTGAAATTGCCCGCGATCATCTCAGACAACATGTGCCTGCAAGCCGGCAAGACGTTGCCAATCTGGGGTACTGCCGTTGCCGGTGAAGAGGTGACGGTTTCGCTGAATGGCCAAACGCAAAAGGCGACGGCCGGGGCGGATGGTAAGTGGATGGTCAAGCTGCCCGCGATGCAAGTAGGTGGGCCGTTGGAGATGACCGTCGCCGGGAAAAATACGTTGACCGTCAAGAACATTGTGGTCGGAGAAGTGTGGGTCGCCTCCGGGCAATCCAACATGGAATTTGGATTTCGGGGGACACACAACGCCGCCGAGGAAGCGCCCAAGGCAAACTATCCGAAGATCCGCATTTTCAATCTGGTCAAGAAAGTGGCGTTTGAGCCACAGACGGATTGCGAAGGGCATTGGGAAGAATGCACACCCGAGACCGTGCTGAATACCAGTGCCGTGGGATATTTCTTTGTTCGAGATCTGCATAAAGATCTGGGCATGCCGATGGGGTTGATTCACACCTCGTGGGGCGGCACTCCGGCGCAGGCCTGGACCAGCGTAGAAGGTTTGGCGGCTTCTCCGGAACTCAAAGGATACGCCGACAACTTCAACAGCACTAAAGAAAGTCTGGCGGATGCGAAGGCGAAGTACACGAGCGTGATTCTTCCGAACTGGAAGGCCGCGGAAAAGCAATGGCAGGAGACGGAAGGGGCGGCACTGAAATCTGCACAAGCGGAATGGAAGATCAAGGCCGCAGCCGCGAAGGCCGCCGGTGAACCCATTCCCGCGCAACCCAAACCGGCCCATCCCCAGCCGCGGTATCCGTCACAGCCGGATGGGAATCCCAACATTGGCTCGGTGCTTTACAACGGCATGATCGCGCCGATCATCCCATACGGCATCGAGGGCGCAATCTGGTATCAGGGTGAATCGAATGCCGGCCAACCGGAACAATACCGCACACTGTTCCCGGCCATGATTACTAACTGGCGAAAGCATTGGTCGGAATTGAATCCCGATGAAAAAGATTTCCCGTTCATCTGGGTGCAGTTGGCCAACTTCATGGCTCGTCAGCCGGAACCGGTGCAGGAGAGTGGTGGCTGGCCGGGCCTGCGTGAGGCGCAGCACATGACGCTCTCGCTGCCGAATACCGGGGAGGCGGTCATTATCGATGTTGGACAAGCCGACGATATCCACCCGAGAGACAAGATGGACGTTGGGCATCGCCTTGCCCTGGCGGCGGAGAAAGTGGCGTATCACAAATCACTCGTTTATTCCGGGCCGACCTACGAGTCGATGGCCCGCGAAGGTGACCGCGTCCGCGTCAGGTTTGGCAATGTCGGGGGTGGGCTGAAGATTGGCGCGCATCCTTCGACGCAGCCAAATGTGCCGCAGGAATCGCCCGATACGGAACTGCATGGTTTCACGATCGCCGGTGAGGATATGAAATTCCATCCGGCTCAGGCAAAGATCATTGACGGGGGTGTCGCGGTGTGGAGCACGTCCGTCGCCAGCCCGGCTGCCGTTCGATATGGCTGGGGAAATAACCCGGATTGCAATCTTTACAATAAGGAAAACCTTCCCGCATCTCCGTTCCGATCGGATACCGGGACGACGGCGAAGAAGAAATAAACGCCTTGGCGATTGTATTGATGTAGCATGGGCAACCTTGCCCATGCCACTTCAATTTGTTTTCGCTACACTCTCTACATGTTTCCACGCCGCCGATTGATTGCAGCGACTCTGATTGCCGTAGGAGTGGGGGGATTGGTATTAATCGGTAGCAATTCAATGCCGGTTCGTCGGCTCGATGAAGTGTTCTACGATTCGTTCTATCATTCACGGCCCATTTCAGATCAGCAAAATTCCGAAGTCGTCATTATCGCGGTGGATCAGGCCTCGATGGAGGTCATCGACAAAGCGAAGGGTTACGAGAAAGGTTGGCCGTGGCCGCGACGGTATTGGGGAAGTTTGCTTGAATACCTTTCGGAAGACTGTCACGCCAAGGCTGTGGTGTTTGACGTCCTGTTCAATGAAAGAAGCGTGAACGCCGGCGAAGATGGGAAAACCGATGATGCGATATTTGCGGCAGCAATTGCGCGGGCGGCCAAAGACGGGCCGGCGGCGATCGTCTTTGCGGCCAACGCAAATGCCGACGGCACCCTCAGTCGTTTCGTGCCTCCTGTGAATCCGATGCCGGCTTTAGGGGCGGACAATATCTCTGATAACGAGAAGTTTCGAGACTATCTGCCAATGCGAAATGGGCATCCGTCGCTGGCTTTGCAGGCGCTAGTGCAAACCAAGATCTCGCCCCGGTTGCCGGTCGATCGGCCGTTTCTCGTTCACTACTACGGCCCGCACAAATCATCTGACGGCAAGCAAACATTTCGCTACGTGTCCGCCGCCAACGCCATTCTGGTTTCTTACGGCGAAGATGAGAAGAAATGGCAACTGAACAAGGAAATGTTTCGCAATAAAATCGTGCTGGTCGGTGGGATTGCAGCGGGTCTTTATGATTTGAAGTCGACACCGCTTTCGCCCCAATATCCAGGCGTTGAAATTCAGGCGACGGCGATTAAGAACTTAATTCACGGAAACCAGGTACATCGAATCGGATTTTTGGCAACGGCGGCGGCGACCTTTCTAACCGCCTGGTTCGCCTCGCTTGGAGTGGTTTTACCGCGGCAAGTCGGGATTAAATTATTTGGCGGTTTTGCGGCGATCCTAACGGTGGGACTAATCGCGGTGTCTTTGTTTGTACGGCAGGACATCATCTGGCTCCCGTTGGCGGCACCCTTGCTCGCGGGGATCATCGCGACGATCGGCGCGTTTGCCTGGAGCTATTTAGGTGAAGATCGGCAACGGCGGCGACTGCTCAAAGCGTTGTCGAGCGTAGTCTCCCCGACAATAGCCGAGGAACTGGCTCGCGACCCGAGCAAGTTGGTGATTGGGGGCACGCGCCGCGAGATGACGGTCATGTTCACGGATATCGCCGGCTTTACGGATATTTCTGAAACGCTGCCCCCGGAAAAGCTCGCGCCGATGCTGAATTTCTATCTGGAGGAGATGTCGAGCATTGTGCTTAGTCAGACAGGCACGCTGGATAAGTATATCGGGGATGCCATCATGAGTTTTTGGAATGCGCCGCTGGTTCAACCGGATCATGCCGCGCTTGCCTGCCGTGCGGCGTTGCGATTGGTGGAGAGGGAAGCGGCGATACAACCCGCGCTGCGCGAGCTGGGTGCGTCAAAGATTTACACCCGCGTGGGTATCAACAGCGGTCCGATGGCGGTTGGGTTTACCGGTTCGAGCCATCTGATTAATTACACGGTGCTGGGCGACTCGGTGAATCTTGGAAGCAGGCTTGAAGGGGCGAATAAACTTTATAGCACCCGGGTGATGATTTCGCAGTCGACGGCGGACCAGGTCAAGGATTTGTTCGTATTGCGGCAACTGGATGTGATCCGCGTCAAAGGGAAACTCAAGCCGATGGCTGTTTATGAATTGGTGGCCGAAGGGAAACCCGATGCGGTACTCGCACTCAAGATCAGGCGTTACGAAGAGGCATTGCATCACTATCAGGCTCAACATTGGGATGATGCGGAAAGATTACTCCTTGAGGTAATTGCGGAGTTCCCGGATGATGGACCCGCAAAGGCGATCCTCGGGCGCATGGCTCACTATCGCCAGGAGCCGCCACCATCCGATTGGGATGGTGTGTATGTGGCGAAGGAAAAGTAGCGACGGTGGCATGGGTTTCTCGCCCGTGCTGTGTTTTGCAGAGAAATGCACGGGCGAGAAACCCATGCCCTGTCGACAAATGAGTTGGAGACCAATGATGGCGCGAAAAAGATTCCTGCCGGTCCTATTACTGGCGACAGTCGCCGGCGCGGCCTTGGCGGATGATGTGTGGGTCAAGCGATCGGCCGATGTGCGGAACGATCCGAGTGCCGCGGGCGATCTGGTGATGCCCGTCACCAAGGGTCAGCGCGTTCGTGTGATCGAGCGGAATGATCCGTGGGTGCGGATTGAGCTTGACGGCAAAAGCGGATGGATCTCGGCAGACTCCGTTTCTTCGCGCGAGGTGAAACGGGATACGGATTTCATCGGGCGCGGCAGCGGGGCGGAAATGTCCAGCGGTGCGGCCATTAAAGGACTGCAACCCATCGCCGGAGACTACGCACGAACCCGCAGTCTCAGCAAAGAGGGATTGAATGAGATGACTGCGATTAAGAAATCGGTCACGCCGAAGATGCTGAAAGATTTTGTGGCAGAAGGTTCGATTGAAAAACCTCCGAGGAAGTAAGTGTATTTCTTTAGCGGCATTGCCGAAGGCACGCGCTTATTTTCGATTGACGAAAAACGCATGCCTTCGGCACTGCTGCTAAAATGGGACAGGACTGATCCCGCCAATTCTATAAGTAACCGAACGAGGACAAACCTCTATGCAAAAGATCTATCCAAATCTCAAAAGGCTTGCTCCATTGCTCGTCACGGCCGGTTTGGCGTTGACTATTCCCTACAACATGGGTGGGTGTGCGGCCGTCACGAGCCAGATCGGTGAAGCCGTGGGTGGCCGGGAGGGAGCCGCGATCGGCAACTCGGCGGGGAAGTTGGTGGAAAACGAATCGATCGGTGAAAAAGATGAGCAGGCGATGGGTGAATCGGTCGCGATGGCTGTCACCACGCGGTATCCGATCGTGAAGAATCAAAAGCTCAATCAGTATGTCACGCTGGTGGGCCTGACGCTGGCGAATTCCAGTCGGCGGCCAGATGGGAACTGGTTGTTTGCAGTGGTGGACACCGATGAAGTCAACGCTTTTTCCGGGCCGGATTGCTACATCCTGGTGACGCGCGGTTTGATCCGCCAGCTTCGCAATGAGGCTGAATTGGCCGGGGTGCTGGCCCATGAAATGTCGCACGTTCTCGACAAGCACGGCCTGCAGGCGGTCAAGCAAGCCGGGCGGGCGAATGCGCTGGCTTCACTCGCGCAGGCGGATGAGCGGTTGAGTGCCTTTAGCCAGATCACCGATAGTTTGGCGGATACGGTCCTGGTCAAAGGTTATGGCCGCGATCAGGAAGATCAAGCCGATGCGGATGCGGTGAAACTGCTGATTTCCACAGGATATGATCCAACGGGTTACCTGCAATTTATCGAGCGAACGGCGAAAGATCAGCATGGCAACAAGGCGACACTCATGAGCACGCACCCGGGGGCGGCGGATCGGGCGGTTAAGATTCGGAAGCGAATCGCTGACTTAAGACCGGTGAATCAAGGGGCGGTGTTGAGGGAGAGGTTTGAAGCGAATGTTGGTAAATAATTACGAATGACGAAATTCGAATTCACGAATGAATTGCCGAATTCTTTTTCGTAATTCGAATTTCGTTATTCGTTATTTGTTCGGCTCCCCAAACATCGCTTCCACAAACCGCGCCGGATCAAATGTCTCAATATCCTGCGGCGTCTCACCGAGGCCGATGAATTTGACGGGGATTTGAAGCTGATCGCGGATGGACATGACCATGCCGCCTTTGGCGGTGCCATCGAGCTTGGCGAGCATGATACCGGTGACACCGATCGCTTGTGCAAAATTTTTCGCCTGTAGAATGGCGTTTTGACCGGTGGTGGCGTCGAGGACGAGTAGTGCTTCGTGCGGGGCACCGGGGATGCGTTTGGCGACGACATCACGAATCTTCGTCAGTTCGCGCATGAGATGATCCTGCGTGTGCAGTCGGCCGGCAGTGTCGACGATCAGCACATCCATCCCACGGCTCTTGGCGGCTTCGCAGGCATCGTAAGCCACCGCGCCGGGGTCGGCACCCATCTTGTGTTTGATGATGTCAACGCCAATACGCTCGGCCCAGATCGTCAGTTGATCGACGGCGGCGGCGCGGAAGGTATCGCTGGCGCAGACCATCACTTTTTTGTGCATCTGCTCTTTGAGCAGCCAGGCCAGCTTGGCGATGCTGGTGGTTTTGCCGGCGCCGTTAATGCCGGCGACGAGGATGACCGTGGGGCCTTCGGCCGCAAAATGAATCTCGCGGTCTTCCGTGACGGACCATCCCAAAAGCATCTGCTCTCGCACGATGGCCAGGCAATCCTCGGCATTCCTGATCTTGCCCAGACGCCAGCGGTCGCGAACTTCGGAAATAATTTTGGTGACGTTTTTCGGCCCGAGATCGGCCTGCAGGAATTTTTCTTCCAGCTCGACGAGAAACGCGTCGTCGATCTGCCGACCTGGAACGAACAGAGTGCGGACGTCGGTGTTCAGAACCTGCACCGTTTTTCGGACGGCACCTTTGAGCTTGTCAATTGTCTTGGAAAAAAAACTCATCCCGCGGTCCTGACCGTTTTTAATTCTTTCATGGCATGGGCGTCTCGCCCGTGTGATTACCGTTCAAAGAATGCACGGGCGAGACGCCCATGCCACCGTTGATCACTCTTTGACAAGTGTCTGATGTTCTTTGAGCACAGCGTCAAGTACACCGTTGACGAACGAGGCGCTTTGCTCGGTCGAAAAATGTTTGACCAGTTCGATGGCCTCGTCGAGTACGACCTTCGGCGGAGTGGGTTGATTGGTCATTTCCCAGACGGCCAGACGGATCAGGCTTCTATCGACGGCCGGTTGCCGGCGGGGGGGCCACTGTGGGGCAAGTCGTTCGACGCGGGTATCGCTGATTTCCCGCTGTTCCCAAGCCCCGGTGGCCCATTCCAAGGCGAGCTTGCGAATTTCTTCGTCTGGGGTACCGTCTTTGACTACCTGCCGCGCTAAATCCGGGTCTATTGCGCCACTGTTGTCCCAGAGAAACAACACCTGCATCGCCAATTCACGAGTCTTCCGCTTTTTCAACATCGTCAGCCAGTATAGGCTTGGTTGCGCGCGAGGCAATGAGGCGGGATTTCGGGGAAATGACGAATGACGAATTCACGAATGACGAAACAATGACGAATGTCCTATTGACGAATGTCCCAATGTCACAAAATCGGGAAAGTCTGATACGATCAGTGCGGCATTTCAGACTGTCGCGCAATGAAAGGAAGGTCGAATGTATACCGCCTCCACGTCGTCCACCGCAGGTCCATCACCGCTGGCCAATCCTGATCGAGTTGTTTCACTAGATGTGCTGCGCGGGTTCGACATGTTCTGGATTCTCGGGGCGGATGAATTGATCAATAAGCTCGGTAAAACGAACCATTCCTCGATCATGAACGGAATCGTCAGCCAAGTGAACCATCACGATTGGGAATGGACGCATTTCTCGCTGTATGAACTGATATTTGCGACGTTCGTATTCATCGTGGGCACATCGCTGGTTTTTTCGTTGTCGAAATTGGTCGCGGTGTCGGGTCGATCGGCGGCGGTAAAGCGAATCTTTTTTCGCGCGACTGCGTTGTATCTCCTGGGAATCCTTTACTACGGCGGCGCTTCGCATGAGTGGCCGAATATTCGAATTGTAGGTGTGTTGCAGCGGATTGCGCTTTCGTATCTCGGTGCAGGTTTGTTGTTCACGTTTTTTAGGCCGCGGACGCTGGCCATTGTGGCGGTGGCATTACTGCTGCTCTATTGGGGTTTGATGGGGTTGGTCCCGGTTCCTGGCGTGGGGCGTGGAAACTATGCGGAGCGAATGAACCTGGCGGACTACATCGATAAAGTTGCATTGCCCGGGAAAAAGCATGTGGGGGATCATGATCCGGAAGGGCTTTTGAGCACATTGCCGGCGATTGTTACCTGCCTGATGGGTGTGTTTGCGGGATTGCTTCTCAAGAGCGACCGCCAGCCGTGGAAAAAGGCAGTGATTCTGCTGATTGCCGGGGCGGTGAGCGTTGCATTGGGAATGGCATGGGGCGGATTGTTCCCGAGCGTGCCGCAACTTGCGTTTCTAGTGCCGTTGAAATTTCCAGTTATTAAGAAAATCTGGACGTCCTCGTTTGTGTTAGTGGCAGGGGGATACAGTGCGATAGCGCTGGGAATATTTTATCTGATTATTGATGTCTGGAAGATTCGGTTCTGGACGTTGCCATTCCTGTGGATTGGGATGAATGCACTCACGCTTTACCTGGTTGAAACGTTGTTCAAGATTCCAGAATTTGCGAACCATTTTGTCGGAGGGAATGTGGCTAAAGCGTTCGGAGATTATGCTGAGGTGGCTCGCACGGCGACTGGCTTGATCCTGTTGCTTTTACTGGGGCGGTTTCTGTTTCGCCGGGGAATATTTCTACGGCTTTAAATTCAGTTTTTTGTAGGGTCCGCTTTAGCGGGCGGAACCGTCCCCGTGTTGGATACATTCCGTCCGCTAAGAAAACTGGGAAAGAATGGTGGCATGGGCGTCTCGCCCGTGCTTTCATCGGACGAAAACGCGGGCGAAACGCCCACGCCACCGAAAAAATCCCAACCTCTAAAGCGGACCCTACAAAAAACCATTCTATTTCATGACACGAGAGCGTAGTGAACCTTCCATCGCTCGGCGATCTTGTTCCAGTCATATTGTGACTGCGCGAATGGCCGACATTTCGGCGCAGCTTGCGAGCGTAGGTTGTGGTTTTCGAGCCATCGCGTCATCTCTCGGGCGAGCGGTTCTACTTTCGTAGGCACGACACCGCCGACACCGGCCGCGGTGATTTCCGCGTGGATATTCACTTGGTCCGAAATAATCACCGGCACACCGGCTGCCAACGACTCGGCGACGACGATGCCGAAATTTTCCTGGTAGCTGGGCAGCACGAAGAGCGTGGCCGCAGCCATCGCGTCGACGCGTTCCTTCCCTTTCAGCATTCCGGTGAAAATAACGCGATCTTGAATGTTGTGCTGTCGGATCATCGCTTCGACGGTTTTCTGGTAGTCGTCGCTATCCGGTCCGGCGATCACGAGCATTGCCTCTTTCGGCCCGGCTGCGAAAGCGGGGACGAGCAGGTCGAGCCCTTTTTTCGGGTGAAGTCGTGATAGGAACAGCACGATGGGCCGGTCGTTCGCAAGCGCGGGATAGCGGCTGCGAAACTGATCCGGGGAGGGCAGATTCTCAAATTCAGACAAGTCCAGACCGTTTGGTTCGACGATGCTCGAAGGCTTTAATTTGAGCGATGTCACAAGATCGCGTTCCACGGCGCAGGTGAAGTGAAGCGCCGCCGCCTCGTTGAGATTTTTTCGTACCCGCCAGGCGAGCACGGCGCGTTTTACCCATTTGCTTTGGCTGAGGCTCCAGGGGTCCAACATTCCGTGCGGACTGATGAGGTAGGGAATATTCTGCCGTTTCGCTGCACGGGCCGCCAGATGCTGGACCTCTTCCCACAGCGCGGCAATGTGAACCATGTCGGCTTGGGCGACGGCGGTTTCAGTCACGGATTTCAAATTCGGGTGACGTCCAAATCGCCCCGTGACAGGCCCGCAGGTGTGAACGTGAACGCCGGCGGATGTCAGCGCATAAATGCTCGGTTGATCGGGTTCTCCGATGAACGGTGCGAGAACGGAAACGTCCATCCCCGCTCGCTTTTGCGCGATGGCAAGCCCGGAAACGGCGCTGCTGACACCACCGGCGGAGGCACGGATTTCGGGGATGACGTGGAGAACGCGCATAGGATGGCGAGATTAAGGGAAACGAAAAACTTCGGCCAGCGTTCGGCCGCGATTTCGCCGCGCATCATTCAGGGCGCGGAGATGACGTCCACCCAGGATTTGGCCCGCGCGGTAATAGAGCAGCCCTAATTTATGTTTCAGATTGTCCTCGCAATATTGGGCATATTCCTGTTGAAGCATCGCTTCTTCGTCGCGATACATTTTGAACCATCGCTCGGATGAGCCCTTGGCTTTTTGATGTTGGCGAAAACCGGCGAGATACTCAGGGATGTGACCCCAGTTTGAACCGTAGTCGAACATACGACACCACAGTTCGGTGTCCATCACGCAGTGAAGTTTGAGATTCAGCCCGCCGACTTTTTCGTAAAGTTCGCGGCGAAAGAAGCAGGTCTGCTGAATCACATGATGGATTCCCCATCGCGCGGCAATCGGGTTCTCCGCAGGAGTGCGGTGCATTGAAATGATGCGCGAGTTTTCATCCATGCGAACGTGGTAGCCGGTGAGAGCATCCCATTGCGGATGGTTGTCCAAAGCATCCTGCACGAGTTCCAGTGTGCCGGGAAGAAGCACATCGTCGGAGTTGAGCCAGAATAAAAAATCACCGGTGGATCTTGAGAATCCTTTTTGGATTGCGTCAGATTGGCCCGTGTCTTTTTCGGAAACCCAGTAGTCGATGTGTTCGGCATGACGGCGGATGATGTCGACGGACCCGTCGATGCTGCCGCCGTCGATGACGAAAAATTCGTGGATGAGATTCCGCTGGGCAATGATGGAACGCAGCGTCTCATCCAGGTAAGCCGCCTGGTTAAAGCTCGGAGTGACGATGCTGATGCGAACGGACATCGGTCTATGCCTGCTTGGTTTTTCGCCACAAAGCGGCGGTCCAGAGCGCCCCGGCAGCTGAGAGTATCCCGGCTGTGATGAATGGTCCGGTATTGCTTGCGTAGCGGTAGGTAAGCCCGGCCACGATGGGGCCAAAGACGCGGGCGAGGCTGCTCAATCCGTTTGAGAGCCCGAACACGATTCCCTGTTCATCGCGATCGCTGAATCGAGCAAGCAGTGCCGAGAGCGTGGGTTGTTGGCAACTGCGGCCCGTGGCGTTGATGGCACCGGCGACAAGCAGGATCCACAGCACGGGCCAAAGGGCGGTGAGTGAATACACGCCCATGCCGATCGTCACCAATGCCGGCCCCAGGATCGCCAACGGCCAATCTCCGACTGTCTTTACGATCCGTCGAATGATGCCGCCCTGTACGACCAAAATAACCAGCCCGACGAAACCAAAAAACCAACCGACCTGCTGCTGTTCGTAATGATAGTGACCCTTCAGATAGATGCCGATGGTGCTCTCCATCATCACAAAGGCGGCCATCGTGATGAACGACATCATCAACAGTTGTAGAAGGATGGGTTTACGAAACACGGGCGCAAATTGGCTGGGATGGAGCCATGCTTCGATATCAACGGGATGGTGGGTTCTCGATTCGGGCAAACGGGCGAAGGTCAGAATCGCCGCCAGCAGACTGAACCCCCCTGCGATGTATGCGGGGAGGCTGATACTGTATTTTCCGAGTACGCCGCCCAGAAACGGCCCGACCGAAAAACCGACGCCAAATGCGATGCCAATCAAAGCCATCGCACGGGATCGCGTTTGGACAGTCGTCACATCGCTGATATAGGCTTGGGCGGTGGAAATATTGCCGCCGGTAAAACCATCGATGATCCGCGACATGTACACTAACAGAAGCAGCATCCCGCCCCATTGCCAATGGATTTGGGTGGCCAGTCCGAGCATGACATACCCGACCGCGCTGCCGAGTTGAGAAAAGGCCAGCACCGGTTTTCGGCCTTTCCGGTCGCTGATGGCTCCGAGAATCGGCGCTCCGATGAATTGGCAAATTGAATAGACCGAGAAAAGCAGGGTCACCTTCATCGGATTCAATTCAGGGTCGCGGACATAAAACGGCAGGAGTGGGATAATAATCCCAAACCCCATTAGGTCGATAAGTACAATGAGAAAGATGATCCCAAGCGCGCCTTTCGGCGGTTGATCGTCGGCGGGAAAGTTCGTTTGCGGGATATCTGATGCGGCTGCGTTAGAAGTCATACTTGGTGCGTTATAGCATAGCCCGCGCAGGAGGCTATGGGGCAACGACCGGGGTGACAAAAAGTCGACGGTCGGATTTGAACCTGCGGGTTGCTATCGGAGTACCAAAACGGGATTATTTACAAAAAATCGACTGGTTTATCGTTATGGACCGATAAGAATGGGGATACAAGGAGTGAGATAACTGACTTTGAAGTCTGAACATTCGTTTCAACTCGCGTCCTCGCTTCCGACGTCCAAGATCCAGCCTGTGGCAACACGCTGGGTTCAACTGGACGTGCTCCGCGCCGTCGCCATTTTCTTTGTATTAGGGCCGCATACCCCATTCAGACTCCCGCGGGAGTCGTTGGGCTATTGGTTCTTTGAGATCTGGCGGCGGATGGGGTGGGTGGGGGTGGATCTGTTTTTTGTCCTCAGTGGATTTCTCATCGGCGGGCTGCTTTTCGCGGAGTATCGCAAGCATGGCGGCATTCGGTTCGGGCGATTTTTGCTTCGACGCACGTTTAAAATCTGGCCCTCCTACCTGGTGTTTCTTGTCGCGGCGTTTGCCTGGGACGTGTGGGATACGCCGGATCGTTCGGTGCATTGGCTTACGCGATGCAAGCACACTGCGCTGGCAGTGTGGCCGTATTTTATTCACATTCAGAACTATGTTCTCTCGCCGATGATTGAGCGCATCGGTCATGCCTGGAGCCTCGCGGTCGAGGAGCATTTCTATCTTTTGCTCCCGCTGCTATTACTGGGATTAATTCGTTGGACCGGGCGATCCGGTCAAACTCAGGCGCGGGGTGAGGCGGCGAAGGCACCTTTCCGTAGCATTCCCTGGATTTGCCTTGGAATCATGATTTCCTGCCTTTCAATGCGTCTCTATGCATGGCACAAGGTTCCGGAATTCGATGAATTCCTGCACCATTGGCCGACGCATCTGCGAATGGATTCTCTCTTCGCGGGGGTGACTCTCGCTTATGCGGTGAATTTCGCGCGGCCGAGCATTGAAGTGTTGCGGCGCTGGCAGTGGACGATTTTGTTCGTCAGCCTCGCGTGCTTCGTTCCGTTCGCGTGGGTCTCAGGATTTTCGATGCTGGCTTGTACGATCGGGTACACCGCATTGGCGATTGGGTCGATGGGATTTGTGTTGCTGGGATGGTTCAGCCATGTCGAGCCTCTGAATGATGTCGAAAGAAAACTGGTGGTTCACCAGGCCGGACCGGTTTCCCGTTTCGTTCGCTGCGGAGTTGCCTTGGTGACGCTTGTCCTGGCGAAAATCGGGGAGAGAAGTTACTCGATCTATCTCTGGCACATGCCGTTCAGCGTGCCATTGGTCTTGAGGCTGCAAACGCGTTTGGGTTTATGGACCTCGCCGCTGCACAATGCGTTGATGATGGGGGTGTATGTCGTGGTGGCGATCGGCATTGGTTCGATGATGTTTGCATTGATCGAAGCCCCGGCTGTCGCGTTGCGGGAAAGATGGTTTCCGTCGAGGTCAAATATCGAAGTCACCCGTTCGGAAGCATCCAATCTCCACCCGATTCCGCGATCCAGCATTAAATTGCCGCCTTCCGAAACGGCAGATCATCTTCTAAAGGCGATTTAGACGATTACTCCCGCAGGCATTTCCCTTTTCACACGAAGGCACTTACGCTACAGAAGGCTTTGATTTAAAGCCGATTTGGATCGATTCGCTCGAATGCGCTATGCACCCTCTGTCGCGACGCCTGCTTCCGGTACTGCAACTGACGCGAATGGCACTGGCGTTCACCGCCATCGCGGATAGTCAATGTGGTCTGCTTCTGCGCTGGGCGAGACGGGGTGAACTGCAAAATCAATTTCTCATCCCACCCACCTCGCAAATGTTGTTGATGATTCTGGTCTCCGTCGGGCTCTACGGATTTGGAATGAGCCTGAACGACATCATCGATCGCCGACGCGATGCGCAAATTGCCGCCAATCGCCCTCTCCCCAGTGGACGCATCGGGCTGCTCACCGCGCATTGCATCTGCACATTTCTGGCGCTGTGCGCGATTGGGGGGGGATATTTCTATGCGAAAATGTCGCCCAGGCACGGGGATTTTAGTTTCATCCTCGTTGTCAGCACGGGATTGTTGATCGCGTTTTACGATTTTGCGGGAAAATATCTCGTCGGGCTTGGGCTGCTAAGCCTCGGGTTTATTCGGTTCAGTCATTCGTTGATCGCTTCTCCGGAATTGCCCGTACTTTGGCATCCGCTGCTGCTCCTGAATCACGTGACGATTTTGTCGACGGTTGCCTACGTGTGGGAAGAAAAACGCCCGGCACTGACTAAGGGTCACTGGTGGGGTGTGTTCGGCGGAATTGCGCTGCTTAACGCGATGGCTATTTCCGTCGTGGCGTTGAGAAACGATGGGTCGATGGCTCGCGCGCTGTCGCTGCGAATCGGATTGATCCTGCCCGGCGTCGCGGTTCTGGCGTTCATCGCGCTTGCGTACTGGATCTTCAAAAACACCCGGCCCCGACGCGCGGCTGGACAGAAGCTCATGCTCTTTGGGTTGCTATGGCTCATTCTGTACGACGCCAGTTTTGCCACGGTGTATATCAACTGGATCGCCGGCCTCATCCTGCTTTCGCTTTTGCCCGTGGCGTATTTTGCGGTGCAGTTGATGCGGTGGTGGAGCCAAATGCTCATGTTGTCCCAAAAGCCGCAGTACCAGCGCGCCGGCGCCAGTGATTTGCCGGTAACCAAAATCCAGTCCCCTCCCCCCATTTAATCATGGGGGGAGGGAACCCAGAGCAAACCGCTTTCTTTTTTGAAGTGGGTTCCGTACGCTTTGCCCATGAGCACGCAAATCCCGGCGTTCAGCGCCAAAGAGATTCCTCCCGACACTCGAATTGCCATCGTAGCCGCTCGATTTAACGCGCCGATTGTTGTCGAACTGCTAGCCGGTTGTGTGCGGCGGCTCAAGGAGCTCGGGATCGATGCCGACCGAATCAGCATTCATTATGTCCCCGGCGCATTTGAGCTACCTTTGGCGGCCAAAGCAATCGCCCGCACAAAGCGCGTGGCGGCCGTTGTATGTGTCGGAGCGGTGATCCGTGGCGACACGCCGCACTTTGAATACGTTGCCGGCGAATGTGCGCGGGGGATCGCGCAGGTGAGCCTGTCCGAAATGCTCCCGGTCATTTTTGGCGTGCTCACGACGAATACAGAGCAACAAGCGATTGACCGCATCGGGGGTTCGCATGGCCATGCCGGTGAACGAGCCGCGGAGGCGGCGGTGGAGATGATCGCGTTGCTGGCTACGATTTCTCAATTAACTTGAGACCTATGAACTTCCCTCCCGGCCCACGCAGTGTTTTCCCCGGCGCGCGAATTTTTGAAATTCGCCGCGATATGCTCTGTTATCTGACGAACCTCTCGCGCGAGTTTCGTGATGCCGTTTCCTTCACTGGTGGAAGGCGTCGGTTCTATCTTTTCAATCATCCGGATGCGATTCGCCAGGTGCTGGTCACGCACGAAGATTGCTTCATCAAAGGCCCGGCTCTTCGTAAAGCCAAAGACATGCTCGGGCAGGGGCTGCTTATCAGCGAAGGGAAGTTTCATCAGCGCCAGCGACGGCTGGCCCAGCCGGCGTTTCATCCGCAGCGGGTGGCGAGTTATGCCAACGCGATGACGCAGTTCGCCACGCGCATGAGCGATCGCTGGGGCGACGGTCAATCGGTGGATCTTCACGAACAGATGATGCAACTGACGTTAGCCGTGGTGGCCAAAACACTGTTTGATGCCGATGTTGAAAGCGACGTCGAGGTGATCGGCAAGGCGATGGATGTCAGCGTCGGCATGTTTAAGCGGGCGATGATTCCGTTTGGGCAACTGCTGAATTTTTTACCGTTGCCGAGCAACTTTCGATTTTGGAAAGCCCGTCGCGTACTGTGGCGGAAAATCGCCGAATTCATTCAGCAACGGCGTGACAGCGGGGCCGATCGTGGCGACCTGCTCTCCATGCTGCTTCGCGCGACCGACTCTGAAGGGGATGGCTCCGGTATGAGCGATACCCAGTTGCGCGATGAGTGCATCACGCTTTTCACCGCCGGTCACGAGACGACCGCCAATGCGTTGACATTCACCTGGTATCTGTTGTCGCAAAATCCGGAGGGCGAAAAAATGATGTTCGAGGAATTGCAGACCGTGTTGCAAGGCCGCGTTCCCACGGCGGAGGACGTGCCGAAGCTGCCTTACATGCGTGCGGTGCTGGCCGAATCGATGCGGCTCTATCCACCCGCCTGGGGGATCGGTCGCGAAGTGATCACCGAATGTGAAGTGGGAGGCTACACATTGCCGCCCGGCGCGGTCGTGCTGGTGTGCCCTTGGGTGACGCATCGCGATGAACGATTCTGGCCGGATGCTTTGCGTTTTGATCCACAGCGATGGCTCGGAAAAATCGAACGGCCACGCTATGCCTACTTTCCATTTGGCGGTGGCTCAAGATCCTGCATCGGGGAATCATTCGCCTGGATGGAATCGACGCTCTTGATGGCGACTCTCGCCCAGAAATGGCAAGCCAAAATGATTGAAACTTCACCTCTGGCCTTGCTGCCGACCATCACATTGCGACCACGAAATGCCGTTAAGGCGACTCTCACGCGGCGATCGTCGCATCCCGCGTAAATCGGTAAACAACAGGGGGCTTAGTCATTCGGTTTGACAGTTACCGCTGCGCCGGATACCCCTTACAGCGCAATCGCCCCGATTCGCCACGGCGAAACTTTACGATCTGTCGCGCGTCTTGTGTTCCAGAACGGCGTTAGACACTTACAGACTGTGCGTACGAACAATGTCCGCGGAGAAGTCGGCCATGGGAAAGTCGAATTGCAGACGCGTGGGACGGACAATACTGGCTTGCGCCTGTGCCTTTGCACTGGTTCTTGCGGCATCCACGCGCGCGATGCAGCTCATGGTACCTCTTCAGGTTGAGGAGACATCCTCTCAAATTGAAGAAGCGCCAACCGCCAATGGCTTCTCCATCAAGAAAGAAGACCAGAAGCTCATCGAGCAATTCGAGGACTTTGAACGCTATCGCGACAAAAAAGTATGGGATAAAGCTTTCAAGGCGTTAGATACGTTCTCGGCCACCGGCGATCCCAATGCGATGGCACCTACGAAAGACGGCTTTTGGATTCCCACGCGACAAAAGTTTCTGCGCAGCCTTCTTTCTCTGCCCCCTGACGGCAAAGAAGCATTCAGGTTATTCAACGATGCCAAGGCAAAACAGCAGTGGGAACAAGCCTTGGCCCATGAGACTGCGGGCGATGCGGATACCGTCGCACAGTTGAAAAAACTGGTCAATCAGTTCTTCATCACATCGGTTGGTGACAAAGCGGCTGACCACCTGGGGGATGCACTTTTCGAAGCCGGTGACTATGCCGGTGCGGCTCAGGCATGGAACCAGGTGCTCAAGTTCTATCCTGAAACCTCTGTGGCCCCGGTGCGACTTCAGATCAAGCAGGCGACTGCGTTATCCCGCGCCGGGCGATCAGAAGCATTTCGTCAATTATCTGCCTCAATCCGCGAGAAACATGCAGGCGAAATTCTCAAAATTGCCGGGAAAGATGTATCCGTCGAAGCTCATCTCACGGCACTTGCGCAACCCACCACGCATCCTACCACCGCAGCTACCACGGAATTGACGCAGGCAAGCAGCCCCATTTCGCTGCCGGCGCAGGATCATCCGCAGTGGCAGATGCAGTTCCTGGATCAGTCGATGTCGGACAAGATTTTTGCGCAGATCAACCAGAATGGGTGGGGCATGCAAATGGCCCCGATGGCACGCGTGGTGCCTGCAGCGGTTACCGATGGCAAGCGCGTCTATTTGAATTGGTACGGAATTATCTGGGCGATTGACGCGCAGACGGGGAAGTTGGTCTGGTGGTCGAGCCATTTCAAAAAGTTGGCCGAGAAGTTCAATGAGTTGACGCAATGGCAGGTCGACGCGCGCCGGTTCACGATCGCGATGGCGGGTGACTCGCTTCTGACTATTTCCGTCAATCTCGACAAGCTAAACAATCAGGAACCTTTTCGCCTGACGAGCATCGAGCCGGCCACCGGAAAGCGAAAGTGGTCGAGCGATACAGGAGTGCTGCAAAACTGGGCGTTCATCGGTTCACCGCTGGTGGTCGATTCGACGATTTACATCACGGCCCATCCTAAAGACAACCAGGAAGTTCATCTGCTGGCACTTGGGATCGACGGGAAGCTGCTTTGGGAAACAATGCTGGGTCAGCCACAAATCAGCAACAACTGGCGCGGCATGCCGGTCTATCCGCTGCCGTTGCTTCAATACAGTGGGGGGATGTTGTATGTCCTGACGAATAACGGCGCGGTGATCGCCTTTGATACGGTTGGCCGTTCGATCGAGTGGGCTTTCAGTTACGAGAAACCTTTATCGCAGAATCAGAATTTTAATTACAACCAGCCGGAACCGATGGATGCGCCGGCCGCCGCGTGGTTACGTGATGGGCTGCTCTATTTCAAAGACCGTGGCACGCGCGACATGTATGCCCTGGATCTCAGTGGCCCGATCCTGAAATGGAAACGCCCGGTTGGGGCAGATACTTCACTTGCTGGCTTTGATGATAAAAATTTCTATCTCCTGACCACCGGTTCGGATACCACGTCGCTAAGCGCGATCGATTTTCAAAGCGGGAAGATGCTCAAATCTTCCAAACTGCCCGATGCGAATGACAACGTGCGTGCGCTGGTCGCTGGCACCAGCTACCTGATGTTTCTATCGCGCGGCATCTTTGAGGTGAATACCTCCGTGGCCGATGTGACGCGCGATACCCGGAATTTCCGCGGGATCGACCGGGATTCCCTCGGGGGAACGCTCTTGCGTACCGGAGATTTGCTGATCAGTATTTCTAACGTGTCGGTGACGGCGTATCCGGTTGGCGCGGCCGCTGCAACTTCCATCAGGTAAAACCGTCTAGTTCCACGGTAAGGAGTATTTTGACCATGATCTCCACACGATACGTCCGAAAAATTTTTGCAATAATGCTCGCGCTGTCGGGAAGCCAATTTGCGCAGGCGGATCAACCCGGTATTACCGTGGCAGGTACCGCTACCGTCAAAAGCAAACCCACGGAGGTCGAAATCGGCGCGGTGGTTTCCGGCGAAGCGGAACTGACGAACGACGCGATGGTCAAATATCGTGACGCCAAAAAGCGAGCGGTGGCTGCCATCGAAGGTTTAAAATTGCCGCGCCTTACCATTGAATCTACCGGTGTGTCGGTGAGCCAGGCCATCGACCCGAATGCACAGCAACAGATGATGCAAGGCCGCGCATCCAATGTCGGCAAGCCTAAAGTACAGGCCAGCGAAAGCATGAAGATTTCGATCAAAGGCGTCGACAAAATAGCCGTGGATGCATTGATGGATACCGTCATGAAGGTGATTGACACCGGGCGCGATGCGGGCCTGCAAATTGGCCCGCCCACTCCGATGAATTATTATCAAATGCAGATGATGCAGCAGAGCGGGCAGGGACAGGGAATGCTGCAATTTAAGATCGGTGACCCTTCCACACAGCGCGAGCAGGTCTACAAGGAAGCGATGGAAGACGCCAAGAAAAAGGCGCAGCGCCTGGCGGATCTGGCCGGTGTGAAACTGGGGCGAATCGTCAGTATTCAAGACTCGGCGCCGGTCAGGGGTGATAACCCGGCCATGGCGCAGTGGATGGCGATGAACGGCATGGGGCAAAATGACCCCACCGAATTAACCAGCCATCTTTTGGCTGATATTTCGCTTAAGTTGACGTTGACCGTGCAATTTGAAATCGCAAAGTGATGACCCTTCCATGAAGACGCGCGTAACGCTTCCCATTCTCTTGTCCATGCTGCTTACGCTGCCACTCCGCGCTGCCGAGGAGATCTATCCCAAGCACGTCACCGAGAAAAGCCAGGCTGCCGTGAAAAAAGGGTTGGATTATCTCGCCAAAACACAAACGCAGGATGGCAACTGGACCAACATGCGCGATGGTGAAGCCTATCCGATCACGATGGCCTCCATCGCCGGCATGGCGTTTCTGGCCAACGGCAATACTCCGACGCGCGGGCCGTATGCGGATCAGGTTCGCAAGATCGAACGCTATCTGATGAGCAATGCAACGCCTTCCGGACTCATCACCGGACCCGGGGAAGAGGAAGGCCGACCGATGTACGGGCACGGGTTCAGCATGCTGTTCCTATCCGAATGCTATGGCATGGAAACCGACGAGCGGCTGCGGACGAAACTCAAAAAAATCCTGACCGAAGCGATTCGACTCACCGCGCGCGGCCAAAGCAATTTAGGCGGTTGGACCTACACGCCTGGCAGTGGTGATGAAGGATCGGTCACGGTTACGCAGATGCAAGGGTTGCGCGCGGCGAACAACGCCGGGTTCAGCGTGCCGAAGGCAACGATCGACGAAGCCGTCAAATATCTTGAACGTTGCCGCACGGCTGAAGGGGGCATTCAGTATTCCTATGGCTCCGGGGGTGATACCCGCCTGCCGATTTCGGCCGCTGCCATCGCAACGCTCTATAACGCTGGCGAATATGATTCGCGCCTCGCCGACACTTGCATGGCGTACGTGTGGAAGCGCTTTTCCGCGCAGAAAGAATTCAGCAAAGGCGAAGGTCACGATTTTTACACACATCTGTATGCGGCTCAGGCCTTTTACCAGGCCGGTGACAAATACTGGGATGAATATTTCCCCTCGACGCGCGAGCAAATTCTAAAAATGCAGCAAGGCGATGGCTCCTGGAATGGAGACGGTGTCGGGCCGGTATATGGAACGGGGATTTCGCTGATTATTCTACAGTTGCCGTATAAGTTTTTGCCGATTTACCAGAGATGAGAAACCCAATGACGAATGACGAAATCCGAATGACGAATCAATGACGAATGCTCAAATGACGAAAAAACGCCGCAGTTCTGCTTCATTCATGAATTCGGATTTCGTCATTCGACATTCGTATCAGTATCTGCACTAGTAAAGGACGACCTCACTTGAACACTCAAACAACCCTCCCCAACGGTGACGCCATCGACGCCGATCTTCAGGGCCTGCAAAAACTCCGCACGGCTCGCGATCAAATCCGTGCGCAAATGTCCGGCACGATCGTGGGGCAAGGCGAGGCGATCGATCAGTTGCTCATCAGCCTTTTTGCACGCGGGCATTGCATTCTCGAAGGCGTGCCCGGCTTGGCCAAGACATTGATGATCCGCACGCTGGCGCAGTGTTTATCGCTGGATTTTGGCCGTATTCAGTTCACGCCGGATCTCATGCCAAGCGATATCACCGGAACGGATGTGATGTATGAAGACCGCGCGAGTGGCGATCGATCATTCAAGTTTCTTAACGGTCCTATTTTCGCGAACGTGTTGTTGGCGGATGAAATTAATCGCACTCCTCCCAAAACGCAGGCCGCTTTGTTGGAAGGAATGCAGGAACGCCAGGTATCGGCCGGCGGTAAGCGATACGTGCTGCCCGATCCATTTTTCGTGCTGGCCACTCAGAACCCGATCGAACAGGAAGGCACGTATCCGCTGCCCGAAGCCCAGCTCGATCGCTTCCTGATGAAAGTCTACATCAACTATCCTGATTTGGACGACGAAAAGAAAATCTATCGGCTTACCACCACCGGCCAGTTCGTCGAGCCTAAACCCGTGATTGGGCGCGATGAAATGCTTGAACTACAGCGCGTCGTCCGCCGTGTGCCGGTGAGCGATTTTATCGTGAATTATGTTGCGCAGCTTGTTCGCGCAACAAGACACAATGATCCGGCCAGCCCGAAGTTCATCAAGGATTGGGTACTCTGGGGTTGCGGCCCGCGCGGTGGTCAATCCCTCATTTCCGCCGCCCAGGCCCGCGCTGCACTGGATGGACGGCCGGAAGTCGAGATCGATGATATCAAGGCGATGTCCACCGCAGTGCTGCGTCATCGGCTTGTGCTTAATTACAACGCCGAGTCGCAGGGACAGACTTCGGAAACGGTGATCAATAAGTTGATCGAGACGATCCCGACGCATCAACTGGGATCGGGGGCGAGGGTGGAGAGGGTGTTGAAATAAAGCTCGAAGTGCGAAATTCGAAATCAGAAAAAAACTCAAATGAAAGACAAAGCGAAAAAATTTGAAACAGGTTTGTTCGAGCTTTATCATTTGAGGTTTTTTCAAATTTCGGATTTCGCTTTTCTGATTTGCAGCGAGAATTGAATGCCGGAAAATTCGCCAAAAACACTTCTCCACCCCGAAATCCTCGCCCGGATCACAAGCCTCGGTCTGCGCGCTCAGCGGGTGATGGAAGGGACGATCAGCGGCCTGCATCGAAGCCCGCTGCATGGTGTCAGCGTTGAGTTCGCGGACTATCGCGAATATTCGCCCGGCGATGATCTGAAGCGGCTCGACTGGAAAGCCTACGCGCGCAGTGACCGGTTCTACATCAAGCGTTTCGAGGAAGATACCAATCTCCGGGGAACGATCCTGCTCGATGCCAGCAGCAGTATGAAGTATGGGCGCGGGGCGATGACCAAGTTCGATTATGCCGCCACGTTAGCCGCGTCGATTGCCGCGCTGTGTGTGAAGCAGCGCGATGCGGTGGGGCTTGCCGTTTTCGACGATGCAGAGCGCGTCTTTCTTCGGCCGGTTGCCACACAGGCGCAGTTGCACAAAATCATCGAACTCATCGAAAAAACCAAACCGCAGCGCACCACGGAACTCGGTGCGGTGATGCACAAAGTATCAGAGCAGATCAAAAGCCGTGGGCTGGTGGTGGTGATTTCGGATCTGCTGCTGGATCTGGACGTTTTCTATAGAAGCCTCGGCCGATTGCAGCATCAGGGGCATGAGATTCTGGTCTTTCAAATTTTGGATGCTGAAGAGATTGAGCTGCCGTTCAAGGATTCGGTGCTGTTTAAGGATATTGAAGGCGACGAGGAACTCTTCGCCGAGCCTTGGGCTTTTCGCAAGGCGTACAAGGCGGCGATGGAGCAGTTTATCAATGACGTCGCCCAGAGGTGTCGCAGCGGTGGGGTGGATCATGTTCTGCTCAAAACGACCGATGACCTGGGGGTTGCCTTGAGCCATTACCTGCACAGTAGAAAGCGGCAAGCCGCGACGAAGCATGCGGGGAAGGTGGTGGGGTTTGATGATCCCGCGAGTTCGAACGAACGAGGAGAATAACGAATGACGAAATCCGAAATCAGAAAATCGAAATTAGAAAAAAGCTCGAAGGTAAAAATTGAAAGTTCGAAATAAAAATGCCTGACGCCCGCGAACATAATTCGAACCGACCTCTCTCCGGGGGGCCGCGATTCCGAAAAAAGTCTATGACCTATCGGAACGCGCCGCCTTGTTCGGCGAGGCGATTATTAGGTTTGCCAAGAGAGTGCCTGTCAACCTGGTGACGTCGCCGTTGATCACCCAGTTAGTCAAAGCGGGGACGAGTGTAGGAGCCAACTACGAGGAAGCAAACGATGCGGAATCAAAGAGAGACTTCCATCACAAAAATGGAATTTGCCGGAAGGAGTCTCGAGAGACGAAATTCTTCATTCGCATGATGGTTGCCGCCGTCCCCGAGATGCGAGACGACGCGGCAAGTCTGTATCAAGAGGTAAAAGAACTCAATTTGATCTTCGGATCCATGCGTCTCAAGAAAACAGCCGTCGACCGGCCGTAGTTGGGATACGTTTCGAGCTTTAGTTTTTGGAGTTTGATCTTTTTTCGATTTTCTTTTTTCAGATTTCGGATTTCATGCCTTTCCTTGCCCCCTCCCTCCTCGCCTTCCTCGCCCTCGCCGGCGTACCCATTCTCATTCATCTGCTCAACCGTCGTCGTTTCCAGCGGATTGATTGGGCACCGATGAAGTATCTGAAGCTGACGATCAAAACCAATCGCCGACGGCTGCGGATTGAGCAACTGATTCTCCTGGCGGTTCGCACGCTCGTCATCATCCTGTTGATTTGTGCGGTGGCCCGGCCGATTCTGTCGGCCACAGGTTTGGGGGCATGGCTTGGGGGTCGAAGTCGAACCAGTCGCGTGTTGGTTTTGGATGATTCGCTGAGCATGGGGTATCAGGTCGATCGACGTTCGGCATTTGAATCGGTTAAACAAGTGGCTTCGGAAATCGTTCAAAAAATAGGCGTGCAAGATAGTGTCACCGCGTTCGTGACGAGTTCCCCGCAGTCGCCTTTGATGCGCGAAGCGCATCTGGAAGACCCCAAAAAGTTGCTCGGTGAAATTGGTCAGTTGAAGGGCAGTGATGTGCGGAGCGATTGGGGCGCGACTTTCAAGGCGATCGATCAGGCATTGGCTGCCGCTACGTTTCCGGTGAAAGATGTGACGATCGTCACGGATTTCCGCAAATCCGGCTGGGGGCCGCAGGTGACGGATATCGCGAACCGATGGGCCGCGCAAGGCGTGACTCTTCGTGTGGTGGATGTCGGCAGTCGGGTGACGGCAAACGTGTCATTGGCCGCGTTTGAACTGGAAGATCCGATCGTGTTGCCCGGCAGCGAAGCGAAGTTGCGAGCCTCGATTCGCAATGACACTCAGAACGCGATCACCGGTGCACAAGCCGTATTGACGATTGGCGACCAATCCCGCCCGGTGATTCTGCCCGATCTGCCGGCCGGTCAAACGACGGAGGTACCGCTGACAATTAACCTCCAGAAGCCGGGGCAAATCCCCCTGCATCTGACACTGCCAAACGACGCCATGCCGGCCGACAATACGCGATGGCTGGCGGTAAATGTTCGCCAATCGCTCGATCTATCGCTCGTTGATGGCGAGCCGAGCGCACAGTCCTTCGAGAGCGCAACTGATTTTCTTGCACTGGCATTCAGCATCGGCAGCGAACCCTGGCATGTCGATAAGCGAACGGATTCGGATTGGGCAGGCGCTCGCCTTCAATCTTCCGACGTGCTGACGCTTGCGAATGTTGCTTCGCTATCGCCGGAGCGTATCGCGGCAATTGAACGGCTCGTCAAAGACGGCATGGGTGTCATGATCTTCGCCGGTGAGCAAGTCGACCCGGTTCTTTACAATCAACGACTTTACCGCGATGGACTTGGCTTATTGCCGGCCCGGCTTGATAAACCGATCGACGAACCCGCCACCGGGTTGGTCGTTGAACAGCTCGAACAATCTCCACTCTCCGCACTGGCCAAGATCGCGCCGGCGGCACTTGCGCGGATTAAGGCGCGCCGGTTCATGGCCGCCTCGGTTCCCCCTGGTAAGAGCGAAAATGTGCGGGTTCTCGCCCGTTGGAATGATGCCGAAGGCCATCCGGCCGTGATCGAAAAACGTATGGGTAAAGGTCGGGTGATCTTTTGGACGATCAGCGCAAATAAGCAATGGAGCGATTGGCCGATCGATCCCACGTATGTGCTGGCCGTGCGGTCGGCGGCGATGTCGATTGCCCGATCCGACTCACATCAGGACAATGTCTCCGCTGGCCAACCCATCCAATTCGTGCTCGAGGAAGGGCAGGGTGCGGTCGATGGAAAAGTATTCACCGCCGGCCGTGAAAATTCCGAAGCCGCGACGGTTGAAAAGTCCGAAAAATCACCGGCGATCCTGCGGGCCTTGCAAACCGCAATCGCCGGTACCTACCTGATGAGTTGGAAAGACTCGACCGGCCGTCCGCAGCAACATCTGTTCAGCGTCAACGGCGACAAATCAGAAAGCGATTTGACCCCAATCACCGACGCGGAAGTCGGCGGGCTTCTCGGCAATCTGCGGCCGACGATCATCCACTATTCATCCGGCCAAAACGCACTGGCCCAGCAAGGCAAAGAAATATGGCGTATGTTCGCGATCGGTTTGCTCGGTTTATTGGCGGTGGAAACGGTGTTGGCGGTGTGGGTCGGCAGGGAACAATGAGAGGAGAAAATGACGAATGACGAAATTTGAATGCACGAATGCAGAAATGTGCTCGATCTACCCGGCATTTTTTCGTGAATTCGAATTTCGTTATTCGTTATTTTCGCATAGAGGCATACTGATTTAAATGAATCGCATCATAGACATTCTCCTTGGTCTCAAACCATCTCCATGGACGGAAGGTGGCGCGCGCCATTTGGAATGGCTTGAAATGCCGAAGCATGACAGGCTCTTTCTGCTTTGCCTGGGTGTGGCGGCAGCGGCTTGGGGGATTCTATATCTGTATCGTCGCGAAGGCCGGGGCATGAATTTGCTGACGCGCCTTTCACTTTCTGCATTACGCATGGTCGCGCTGGCAGGTGTAGTGGTCATGCTGCTGGAGCCCGTCGTTGTTTTTACGAAGACCGAGCAAGTGCCATCGACCATCCTGGTGTTGCGAGATCGATCGGAAAGCATGGATCTCAAAGATGCCTACGCCAGCCAGAATTATGCCGACCGATTGGCGCAAGCGATGCATCTGACTGGAGGAGTGAAAGAGCTTCGCGACACATCGCGAAGTCAACTCATCGATCGTGTATTGAATAGCGGATTGTCCAAGTCGCTGGAAGCCAATGGCGATCGCATTTTGGCGTCGCATACATTTGCCGGGCAGCTCATCACAGAAAGTACGACTCAACCGACAACGTTGCCGGCTGGCACCGACCGCACGACAACGGCCGTGGGGACTGCCGTTCGCCAGGCGATTGCAGCGTATCGGGGTCAACCGCTGGCGGGCATTTTGCTGATCACCGACGGCCAATCCAACGCGGGCGAACCCCCGATCAAAGCGGCGGAATATGCCGGCTCGGAAGGTATTCCGATCATTTCCCTGGCCACCGGAACTGCTGAGGGACCGCGCAATGCAAAAGTGAGTAAGATTGAGGCGAGCAAGACGGTGTTCGTTCGCGACCCGAGTCAACTTCGCGTGATCATTGAATCGCGCGGGTTGGCAAAAGCGCCAGCCACGCTCGTCATGGAAAAGCGAAAAGATGGTGGGCCCTGGGAAGAGTTTTCGCGTCAACCGGTGACCTTGGAAGAAAACGGACAGGTCCAATCCGTTCCGTTTGATTTTAAAGAAGAACGGCCCACGCGATTGGAGATTCGCGCCACGCTTGCGGATGTCGGACCGGAACTGACAACCGATGATAACGTGGCGACCGAAGAAATCCGGGTCATTCGCCAGAAGATCAAAGTTCTTTTCATCGCCGGCAATACGTTCCCGGAAGTGGAGTTTATTCGCAACGCGCTGCTGCGTGATTCCGGTGTTGCCGCCTCAACCTGGTTGCAAGCCGCCACCGCCGACTACGAGCAACCGGGGAACCCGGCCATCAAAAAACTTCCGCAAACGCAGGAAGAACTGAACGATTACGATTGTATTGTTTTGTACGATCCGGACCCGAACGGTTGGCCACAACAGTTTCCGCAAATGCTCAGTGATTTCGTCGGGAAAGCAGGCGGCGGGCTGGTGTACATTGCCGGCGAACGCATGACGAAAAACCTCTTCGATCGCACGGATGATCCCTCCGCACAATGGCTCACGATGCTTCCGGTCGTCGCTGAACCGGGGCTGTATCAAAGTGAGGTGACGATGAAGCTCAGTGCGAAAGAAGCCTGGAAGCTGGAGATTACGCCGGAAGGGAAAACCGATCCGATTTTTCAGTTCGATCCGAACGCTGAGAAAAACGAAAAGGTGCTGGCGAATCTTCCCGGCATGTATTGGCATTTTCCCGTGACCCGCGCCAAACCCGGTGCGACCGTGCTGGCCCGACATGCCGACCCGCGCATGCGCAACGAGCACGGCCAGAATGTTCTGCTGGCGACGCAATTGGTGGGACCGGGTCGAACGTTTTTTGTGGCGTTCGACAGTACCTATCGTTGGCGATATCTCGATGAACAATACTTCGATGGTTTCTGGGCTCGCATGATCGACCGCGCCGGCCGTACAAAACAACTCGGCGGGCGATATCCCTATACGTTGTCGACCGACCGCAATACCTACAAGCCTGGCAGCCAGGTGACTTTGACCGCCCGTTTCGAGCATCTTGCCGACCGGGACAGCAGCCTTGACGCATTACACGGGGAAGTGGAAGTGGCGGATAGCGCGCCGATTCCGCTGAATCTGACTCCAAAATCCGGCGAAAACGGAGTATTTGAAACGACATTTACCGTGAGTAAACCAGGTCCGCATTTTATCAAAGTCTGGAGCGGTGCCGAGGAAGCAAAGCTAGTTGTGAAAGCGGCGACGCTGCAAATCCCCGTCGAACTGCCCAATCTTGAATTTGAGCGACCGACCGTGGAATTGGCGACGCTGCAGGCGATGGCAAAAGCAAGTGGTGGGGCCGTGTTTGATTTGACACAATTGGACCAACTGCCCGAGGCTTTTCGAGTACATAAAGTAGCAAGAGTGTTGGAAGATCGACAGGAAATCTGGCATGCCCCGCTGATCTGGGGCGGGATTTTGCTGGCGATTTTTACCGAGTGGGTGTTGAGAAAGAAGTTTAGAATGGTGTAGCCCGGGTTCCCTCCCCCCATGTGCCCATGGGGGGAGGGAACCAGAGTAATTGTCCGGATGACTGATATGTCTGCGTTAAATTCTTCAACTTCTTCGGACTTAGGCTACCTTCGCGATGGGATGGTGGCGCGCCTGATGTTGTTTCGCGCGCGGGTTCGCAAGCAACTTGTACTCGAGGGGATTGCTCGTTGGTTGGGGGAAGCAGTTGCAGTTGTGTTGATCAGTTTCATCCTTGATCGACTGCTTCGCCTGAGTATTCCGACCCGGCTGACTTTCTTAATCATGGGAACCGTGTTCCTGCTCGTCGAAGCATGGCGATTGATCGTGACGCCGATTCGAATGGAAATGAGCCTGATTGGTGTAGCCGGGGCAATTGACCGTGTCGGATCGAACAAAATTCAAGGAACGTTGGCCGCCCGTGTCGCCAGCGTGCTTGAACTGCCGGAGCTTTTGAAGACCGGTTCAGCGCCATCGGCCGCGATGGTTCGCACGGCTGTGATGCGTTGCCATGAGGCACTCAATGGTGTCCGCCTTGAAGATCACCTCAACGACAAACGTCGTCAGATCTTCTTATTCTCCATCATGCTCCTGGTGCTGATGCCGTCCCTGCTGGGGGGAATGAATCCTCGACCTACGGGTCTTTGGTTCCGGCGATATTTCCTGGCATCGAATGATCCATGGCCGCAGAAAACTTACTTGATGATTCAAGGTGTCGAGGGTGGTCGAATGGTCGTCCCGAAGGCCGAACCATTTGTCCTGCGCGTGGGCGTTAAAGAAGGAAGCGTTTCACCGGAAATGATCACGCTCCGCTACCGCGAAGGCAAAGGTGCTCGCATAACGGTTGCCATGACGCGCTTTGGCCCGAGTGATTTCCGCTACGATTTTCCGCCCATCGGCACCGATTCCGAAGTGGAAGTGGATGGCAACGACGACGTGCAAACGTTCGAAATCGCGCCGATCGAACGGCCGAAAATCCTGGAGTTGTTGTTGGTGGCGAAGCATCCTTCAGAAGCAAAATCCACATCCTTTAATTTTGCAGCTCAAGATTCAGATCTTTCCTTCTTGGCCAAAACGCAGTTGGAATTGCGTTTTACCGCCAATGTTCCGATCAGTAACGCCAAGTTAAAGAGTAGTGTCCCCATTCCAGCCGTCGGGGATTTGAAACAAATTGATGATCGTACATTCGCTCTCGCGTGGACTCACGAAACGCCCGTGCAATTGCAGATCGAACTGGTCGGGAAAGGGGCCAATCTTCTATCGTTACCGACTCCGATCGCGGTAGGGTTGAAGATTGATTTGCCGCCGCGCGTGGGTCTAACGTTTAGCGGTGTTCGGCAGAGAATTACCCCGGCGGCTCGCATACCGCTGGTCATTCAGGCGCGAGATGACTACGGTGTCGCCAGGGTTGATCTCATCAGCAAAAGCGATATTCCAGTGGCCGACAGCGTTGCCACAACCGGACCTGCCACGCGACCGCTTTCGGAGGTTGTGACGAAAACGCTGGCCGGGCCGTTCCATCCACCGACAGATCTGGAATTGCAGCAGCCTTATGTGCTGGAAGTTCCGTCGTTGAAACTGGCGGCCGGTTCAATCCTGTCGCTGAGCGCCGCTGCGACGGATGAATGTTACCTGGGTGCGCAGACGTCAACCTCGCGTGTCGTCACGTTTCGCATTGTCCCGCCGGAAGAATTATTCCGGGAGATTTTGTTGCGTCAGCAGGGAGATCGGGCGAAATTTCGCAAGCAGATTGAGGATGCCCAGAAGCTGCGCGATGCCCTGATTACGGTCACGACCCCGGAGGCCGCCGCAGTGTTGGCCCGGCAGCATCGGCAGATTCAGCGCGAGGTCGCTCGCATCGGCATCAGCCTGTTCGAATCGGTCACCGAGATGAAGAATAACGCGCTCGGCGGCCCTGAAGCCTGGGATTTGATGGAGAAAAACGTCCTTCAACCACTGAAAAAACTGAATGATGATGCCATGACGCAGCAAAAAGATGCCCTTGATTCCCTCAAAGGTGACGACACTTCAAAGATTACCCAAGCCAGCACGCGACAGGATCAGATCGTCGCCAAGATGCAGGAGATTCTGAAGCAGATGTCGCAATGGGATAGCTTTGTGGACGTTTTGAACCAGCTCAACGAGATTATTAAGCTGGAAACGAACGTGCGTTTGTCCACCGAACAGATGAAGAAGAAACAGACGGAAGGCGTGTTTGATTAATCGTTTGATGGGAGAAACGAGAATGACGAATGACGAAATCCGAATGACGAATCAATGACGAATTTCCGAATGATGAAGAAATTCTATTCGCTTCTCTGAAATTCGTCATTCGTGAATTCGACATTCGTCATTGATTCGTCATTCGGATTTTCCTAGAGGATTCCGCCCGCTTCCCGAGTATGATAATGCACCTTAAAGAGGTTCACTATGAAGCTCAACTCTTCCAGCTCTAAGATCGGCGTTCTGCTTTTACTTTGTGTTTCGATCGCTGCCGGTCCGGCAACGCAGCCGGCCACGAAGCCTGCATCGCAACCGCTGTCGAAGATCAGCGAGGCCGATCAAATTGAATTTCTGCAAAAAAATGTTCAGGCTCAGATGCAGGAACTGCAGGATCGAATGTTCCGACTCGCCGAGACGACCAAGGCTACGGAGCCCGGCGATTCCGCAAAGCTGATCCTCGCCCTACGGCGTTCTCGCGAAGAACTGATTCTGGAAGAGATGAAGGAAGTTCTGGATTTGCTCGGTCAAAAGAACCTCACGCGAGCCACCACGAATACGCAGGATGTCATCATCAAATTGGAAAAGTTGAAAGAGTTGCTGCTGTCAACGGATCTGGATCTGCAGATGGCGTTGGAGCGGATCAAGAAATTGCAGGCAGCAATCGCCAAATTGGACGGGGCGATCAAGGAAGAAAAGCGGCAATCTGCCAAGAGCGGCCAGATGGCTCTTGCAGCGACGCAGCCGGTCAAGGCGATCGATGCGGCGAAAAAAGATCAGGAACAAAATCGACAGGTCACCGAAGCGGTCCATGAAACGGTAAAAACACTGGGGGATCCGGTGACGAATGCGTCGCCGGCGCTTTCAGATGCCACCGCCGCGATGTCGCAGGCGGAAGGAAAGATGGGCGGCGGGAAGCCGGGTGATGCGCAGGGCAAGCAGAATGAAGCGACCGCGGCGTTGCAGCAGGCGCGCGATCAACTTGAAACCGAACGACAGAAAATGCTTGCCGAGATCGAAAGCCAAGTCAAAAAGCAGGTCATGGAAAACCTGGCGATGATGCTTGAAAAGCAGACGGCGATCCGGGAGGCCAACGAATCACTTGCTTCGCGTCTGGCCCAGAATAATCGTGAGGCGATTCTTCGGCTCAAGGCGTTGTCGATCTCCGAAACACATATTGCCAATCTCGCCGAAACCACCGCGCAGTTGATCGAAGATACTGAATTCAGCTTCGCGCTTCCGCCGATGCTTCGCAATATTCAAAGACGAGCCATCTACGTGACATCGGATCTGAATGTTGGCAAAGGGGATGAAACAGTGATTCTAGCCGAGAAAAAGATCGAGCGCGACATCGCGGATTTGATCGAGACTTTTAAGCAGAGCACGAACATGACTCCCGGCCAGTCACGTTGCAAGGGATGCAAAGGGGACAAAAATAAATTGCTGGCCGAGTTAAAGGCCATTCGTCTGCTGCAAACGCGGGTGAATGAAGAGACGCTGGAATTGGACGCGCATCGAGCAGCCCTGAAGCAATTGCCCAGGGAATTGCAGGATCAAATTGGAGAAACGCGCGATCATCAGGCGACGGTACGCGACACGCTCGATAAGCTCGATGCGGTGTTAACGGATCGACCACCGACGTTTTGATGTTGCTCGCCTCCAAGATGAGGGCCGGTTGCCAAACGTAGTGAAAGCAGTTTTTAAATCAGGTCGCGATATCGGGTGCCACAGGTCGCGGTACTCCGAGACCTGTGCTTGTTGGGCATCCGGCAGACACAGGTCTGCGAGTACACCGACCTGCGGCAGCCGAGGCGAATATGACGCGGTTTTCATGATCCATTCACTCGAAAATCGCTCTGAATAAATCGATCGCCGTGGTGTTGAAGCGAAAGAGATTTTAGAACATGAAGTACCCCATGCGAAAAATCATAATCCTGATAACGATCCTTGCATCGATCGCGATGTACGGTGAAGAATCGTCTCCAGAAGCATCCGTTCAACTGCGTCACGGTTTGCGGCTGAAACTCGTCCCGCCCCCGGAGCCGAAACCCGCTTCCGACGGCGACGATCCTCTGGCGGACATCACGAACAAGATGACGGATATCGTGGGCGACCTGGCGGATCTGAAAACGGATCAAGTTGTTCAAGAAAAACAGAAGCAGGTGGTCAGCAAGCTCGATGAAATCATTGCGATGATTGAGAAGCAGAAGTCAAAGAATGGAAACGGCGGGGGTAACAATCCGACGAAACCGATGCAGGATTCCATCATCGCCAAAGGTCCAGGCGGAATGGGAGAATTGAAAGATCCCAAGAGCGGCACCCGCAATATCAACAATCTTCCGGCGAAGCAGCGCGATGCGATTTTGCAGTCGAAGACTGAAGGTTTCCCACCGGGGTACGAGTCGCTGCTTCAGAGCTACTACCAACGGCTTGCGCAGGAGAAAGTCGGCGATGATTCGTCGAACCCCAAACCCACGACCCCGGCCACCCGGTCGACACGATGAGGCATTTTATGAAGCTCCGGGGAATTGCCGTCATTCTATCGGCCTGTTTTTTTTTCGCAATTCGGCTATCCGCCATCAGCCAAGGCGGCCGGTCAAGCGGTATCGATCGTGAAGGTCGATGAAGCCATCGTTACCGGCACACTAACGGGTTTGGAAGACGGCAGGCTTGTTCTCACGTCGCCGAACGCAAAAGTTCCGTTGGAAGATCTGGTGCAATTGACTCCGAAAGGCAGCATTGCGCCGGTGGCATCGGTACCTGGCAAGCTCACGAGCAAGCCCGTCGCCACCACATCGCCTGCAGAGCTGGTCGCGAGCGTTCGCGTCATCCTTGGAAGCGATGAACCGTTCAACGGCCCGTTGCTTGCGTGGTCCGAGAAGCAACTGCGCATCGGCACTCCATTCGGTGAAAATGGTGGATTGGATATCCCGATCGAAATGCTGCACGAGATCTGGAAAGGGACTGCCGAACAGGTCAAGCAAGCCAAGGCAATCGCGCTGGAACCCGGGCCGGAAGATGCTGCCTATGTCGTGAAGGATAACGCAGTCATCGTCGTGCGTGGTGTGGCGTTGGGCGTTGCGGGGGACTCGCTTCGCTTCAAATTCAACGCTGAGGAACGCAAAATTAATCTCGCCAAGCTGGTCGGGGTGATTCTCGGCAGCAACGATGCGAAGCGCGATCATTCCCTCCGCCAGTCTTTTCAACTGAGTAATGGCGATCGAATCACCGGTCTGTGGAAGCGCTTCGATGCCGCGACCGGAATCGTCGGTCTGCAAACCTCGTGGGGGGCATCGCTGGAAGTTCCTCTGGCAAATGTCACTCGCGTCATTTCGACGAACGGGCGATTAATGTATCTATCAGAGCTAAAGCCGACGGCCGTTGAGCAAACGCCGTACTTTGATCGAATGTTGACCTACCGTATCGACAAATCACTGATTGGTGGTCCGCTCAAACTTTCCGACGGTGAATACACGAATGGAATTGCAGTCCACTCCCGCACAGTACTCACATATGACATCGCTGGCACTTACGAAGAGTTCAAAACGAAAATAGGCTTTCAGCAGCCTGAAGGAAAGCTGGGGCAAGCCGTCGTGCGAGTCCTCGGGGATGGCAAGGTGCTTTATGAGAATCTGGATGCTCGCGGTGACGCCAAACCGGCGGACGTGTCTGTAAAGGTTTCCGGCATAAAGCGACTGACCCTGGAAGTCGACTTCGGCAAGAACGAAGATACCGGTGACCGTGTCGTGTGGGCCAATGCTCGACTGCTGCGAGGTGCGAAGTAGCTTCGCCGGGGAAAATATGGAATCACTACTATGGTCACGTTGAAAATTCAAAATAGAGCATTTGAAAAATGGACGATCGAGATTGGCTCGCCGTCACCGTTTCGGAGCATATTCCGAATGTCTGTAGTGGGCCTGTTGGTTGGACTTTATGGTGTGTTTTTGTCATCCGCGCAGGCTGATCCTACCACATTGACCAAGGCGGCCGAAGGCGCATTTGAAGTTTACGACTGGGTCATTTTTGTCTGCGATCCAAATCAGCCGCAAACCAATGCAAGTGAGATGTTTCATTCCACGCTTCCGGATTTTGTGGGGGGCCGACGAAATGCCGCGCCGGTGGAAAAAAGCAATGAACCCGGACCCATCGGGGTGATTCGATTTTCAGGGAATTCCGGGAAAGACAAAGTCGATGTCTTGCTGGAAAATAAGGGCGGCAAGTTTCTGGGACATTGGCCTAAAGCGCAAACTCGAACCACCGGCCTGTTATGGCAGAATCTGATCGTCGGTGAGAATGCCCCGCAAACTGTGGATGTATTGGGCGCATCGAGCTGGTTGAGCGAACTTCGCAGCGCGGCGTCACCGTCCTTGCTTCGCGATGGGAAAGGTGAAAAATTCCTGCTCTACGATGTTGAACCTGGCTATAAATTTCCACTTCGAGTTCAGGCAGGCAAGGGAGATCTCCATTATCTCCTGACGAATAGCGATAAAGTTCCTGTCAAAGATTTGACGTTTTATCGAAAGCAACCGGATGGATGGCACACCGCGATTGTGGCGGAGGTTCCCCCCACGAACGCTGCGAACCCAGCAAGTAAACCGTCCACGTTGCCGTCCACGAAGGCAACGGCGGCAACAACAACGGCAATCGCAGCATCGCCGTCGACTTTGCAAACGGCACTGCCAAAGCCTTCCACGCAACTTGCAGTGGCTCAAGCGTCCACTCGACCTGCGTCATCACCGACGACTCGACCGGTAAGCCAACCCACCACTCAACCGACTGGGTTTCCGGTAGCGCTTGTTGGGACCGGATTGACCGAACCCTCGCAAGTGTTGGCACCTTGGAAGCAAAAGCTGGCCGCGTCTGGTTTACCGGCGACTGACTTTGATTTGATTGTAAGAATTCTTGAAAAGCACGCGCTGATACCGAATCGTCTTTCGGCGATCTATCGGCTCGATGCGGATCAGCTTGATCAGTTTCTGCCGTTGGATATCGTTCCCACGCCGCGAAAAGTAGTGCGGGTCGGGCTGGTGATTGTTCGCAATATCGATCCAGCCATCGCGACGGAGATTGAAACGTTGGTGACTCAGCTTGGCGATCCAAAATGGGACGCGCGTGAGTCCGCGCAAAAGCAACTGACTGAACTGGGTATTGCCGCGAGACCGAAGCTCGAAGGGTTACTTAAAACTGCAAAGGATCCGGAAATTACCTACCGAATCGAGCGGTTATTGGACAGTCTAAATCGAAATCCTGCGGCCAATGCTGAGGCGGCACCGGTGGATCGTTGATTTTTCATCGATTCTCAATCATGTATAAATGAGCGAGAGCTTTAATTTCAAGAATGCGTTCGGTATTATTCGGCGTCGGCCAAACTGATCCATCAGTTGGCGGTTTGCGACGATCATCGAAGAGACGGACTTGAAAATGTCAGAACGTGGAATCATTTTTCTAGTGGTCGCCGCGTTGTTCATCGGCGCGTTCTTGTTTCCATACGAGAATGATGACAGCTCCTATTTTCGATCTTCAAAAACGACACCCCCTCCGAAGCCAATCCCCGGCCAGGTCCTAGATGCCGCTGGCCCGCACTCGGTCGATAATCCCAATTCGGTCGATGGCAAATTCCCCGGTGGCCACAAGGGGCTGGCGTTAAACGGCGCTGCCCGTGCTCAGGATCAAGAAGCGGCCATGCGGCAGGTGGTCGTCGTTCAGGGGCAGATCCCTTCGCAGCGGGAAGGTTTTCCCGACGGGCAATGGCTCAACGGAACCTGGGTTCTCGTGACGGAAAATCTAAAACCCAACGCTCCTAATAAAGCGTCAACGGAACTTCCCTCGATTACTTTTCACGTTGACGGCACATTCACCGAGCACATGCTTCTATCCCAAGGAGATGAATCGCCAACCGCCGATAAGCCTCGACCGAATTTTGAAGGGAAGTATCGGCTGCAGCGGTTCACTCTTTCCATCATGCGCACGGATGCTGCGGCAGAGGATAATGAAGTCTTGTCACGTCGTGTGAATTATGTGGCCTGTCCGCTAGCGGGGGAAAATGCGCAGGGCCTGCCCATTCGCCTTTTCATCAGCGGGAAAGTGCTTCAGTATCAAAATTGACGTGAATCCCCTTATTCAAAATGATGCGGCAGGGTCACCTGAGGTGACCCTGCCAGATCCATTTTTACTCGGGCGTGCTTTCCGGGATGGGCGTGCTTTCGGGTGGGCCATCAATCACTTCACCTAGCTGGCTTTTTGCCGATTCGTCGATATCGATCTTGGCCATGGCAACGAGTTTGTCACCGTCGTCAACCTTGATAATACGGACACCGGCGGCGTTGCGGCCGGTCTCGCGAATCTCACCGATTCGAGTGCGAATCAGAATGCCTTTTTCGGTGATGAGCATCACTTCATCGGAGTCGGCAACGAGCTTCATCCCGACCACTTCACCGTTGCGTTCCGTGGCATCGATGTTGATGACGCCGCGCGTGCCTCGGCCTTTCACGGGGTATTCACCGAGCGGTGTGCGTTTGCCATAACCGTTCACACAGGCAGTAAGCACTTTCAGTGCGGTATTGTCGCCACCCGGAACCACCAGCATCGCCACGACCGCATCTCCTTCGCGTTTGAAGCGTGCGCCGGTGACACCGCCAGCGGGGCGGCCCATGGCACGAACGTCCATCTCTTCAAAACGAATTGCCAATCCGCTCTTCGTGCCAAGGATGATGTGGTCGCCGCCGGAAGTGACCGCGACATCGATCAGTTCATCGCCTTCTTCCAATCCGATGGCGATGATTCCGTTCGTGCGGATATTGCCGTACGCCACGAGAGCCGTCTTTTTGACCGTTCCCTTGGCTGTGGCAAACAACAGGAACTGTTCTTCCTTGTTGAAATCTTTAATCGCCAGCACATTGGCGACTTTTTCGTTGGGTTGAAACGCCAGCAGGTTGGCGACGGATCGACCCTGGCTGGTGCGGCTCATTTCCGGAACGTCATACACGCGCCGTTCATAGACTCGCCCTTGATTGGTGAAGAACAGCAGGAAGTCGTGCGTATTGGCAACGAACAAATGCTCGACGAAATCCCCTTCGCGAGATTCGGTTCCCTTGATGCCGCGCCCACCGCGACCTTGCGCTTGATAGCTCGCGATCGGCAGTCGCTTCACGTAACCGGCATGGCTGACGGTGACCACCACTTCTTCCTTGGCGATCAGATCTTCCATGTTGACGTGTGATGCTTCTCCGGTGATTTGCGTGCGACGGTCATCACCATATTTTTCTTTAATCTCGGTCAGGTCCGTGCGGATGATTTCGATGACGGCTGAATCGTTCGCAAGGATGTATTCGTATCCTTCGATCTCGGTAGCGACTTGCGTGTACTCGTTGACCAGCCGTTCGATTTCCAGACCCACCAATTGAATCAACTGGAGCCGACCGATCGCCTCGGCCTGGGCTTGCGACAGAATGATCGGATTTTCGGTCGCCCGCGCCATCAACCGGGCCGGAATCTGCGGTGCAAACGGATGATCGACGGCAATGCGGAACGCCTTTTGTCGCAATCGCTGGATCGCCTCTTCCCGGGTCTTGCTCGTTCGGATCAGGCGGATGACTTCATCGATATCGCAAACCGCGAAGATCAGGCCTTCGAGAATGTGCCCTCGCTGCTGGGCTTTTCTCAGCAAGAAGCGCGTTCGCCGGGTAATGACCACTTTGCGGTGATCGATGAAATGCTGGATCAGTTCCTTCAACCCCATGGTGCGCGGCTGGCGATTGACCAGCGCGATATTGATCATGCTCACCGTGACTTGGCAGGGCGTGTACTGGTAGAGCTGATTGATGACGACATTGGCATCGCCATCACGCTTCAAATCGATCACGATCCGGCAGGCATGTTCGCGGCCACTGTGATCGTTGATGGCGCTGATGTCATTGATAAGCCCTTTCTTCACTGCTTCCGCCACTGATTCAACAATGGATTTGCGAATGACGTTGTACGGAATCTCTTCAATGACGACGATTTCTTTACCTTCTTTAGCGCCTTTTACCTGCTCTGTTTTGATCTTTGCCCGCAGCATCAGGCGGCCACGGCCGGTCTTATAACCTTCGACGATTCCGTCGCGGCCGCAGATCACCCCGGCGGTTGGGAAATCCGGACCGGGGACGATATTCAGTAACTCACTCAACTCACATTGCGGATGATCCATCGTGTAGATAATGGCATCGCAAATTTCGCGCAGATTGTGCGGCAGCAGATTACAGGCCATGCCGACGGCAATGCCGGTCGAACCGTTGACCAGCAGATTGGGGAACTTGCCGGGCAGTACGGTTGGTTCATCGAGACCTGGACGCTCGTCGTAGTTGGGTTGGAAGTCGACGGTATCAAGCTTTAAGTCCGCCAACAGCTCGGCGGCCGGGTGAGACATGCGGGCTTCGGTATATCGCATGGCTGCGGGGGGATCGCCATCGGTTGAGCCGAAGTTTCCCTGACCATCCAGCAGTGGATAGCGCAAACTCCAATGTTGTGCCATGCGAACCAGTGCCGGGTAGATGACAGCATCGCCGTGCGGGTGATAGTTTCCGCTGGTGTCACCGGCGATCTTGGCGCACTTCAGCGGCTTGCGGCCGGGCAGCAGGTTCAGGTCGTTCATCGCGACCAGAATGCGTCGCTGGGAGGGTTTAAGCCCATCGCGGACATCGGGCAGGGCCCGGTCCATGATCGTGCTCATGGCATACGTCAGATAAGAATCCTGCAATTCCGTTTCGATCTGAAGGTCTTCGATACGATCTGCGGGGGGCATTGCAGGGGGGTCCAGTTCGGCCATAATTTTCGCTCGTTCTTCCGTGAATCACGTGGCTCGATAAATCGCGAGAAACGTGACGTTAAACTGCTCCGCCATGCGATGCGGTGAAGCTTGGCATTTTAACGGATTTTCCAGAGGAAAGCGAAGCGCACGGCGTGCCTTAAAACATGAATTTTCGCGCGCCGCAATGACTCAAATTAAAGGTCTGATTCCGTGTCCGGCGAGAAGCCAATGCGTTGATTGGGTGCGTGACGAGATCGGCGGGTATTATCCCCTCTCCCGGTAATCCCGGGTAGGGTGGGGGTGTTGGTCGATAAATTGAGGTGGCCAGCGGATTTCCTCCACCCCGACCCTCCCCCGGAGAACCGGGAGAGGGAGAAATCGGACACCGCTGGAACTGTCACGCACCCCATTGAGAACGCGCCTCGACACCCCAAGGCTCTGATCCGATAATGCAGCGGGCATCCTTATCGGTCATGAACGGGTCCAGAATCAAACGGTATCAACCGATAGTAGGGGAGTGAAGACCAATTTATTGCTGGAGCCGCCGCACATGGAAGAAGAGTTAGCATTTCCCAACCCCGTCCTGCGTACGGATCTGCCGGTGAAAAAACCCTGGTGGCCGAAGGCTTTGACGGCGGTCGTGGGGGTGGGACTGCTGACGGTCATTTTCCTGCCGCAGATATTGCATACCAGAGTGGGTAAGCGAATCATGCGGGCCCGGCTTGAATCCCGATACAACGCGGAAATCACGATACAGGATTTTTCCACGAGCTGGTTTAGTGGGACCACCGTCGGGCAGATGTGGTTCAAGACTTCCGATGGTCGAATTGTTGGATTTAATACGCTGACAAGTGATGTATCGCTCTGGCAACTCTTGCGCTCAAAATACGTGCTTGGGAATTGCGCCGTCGATGGCCTGATCATCGATTACGTGCTGGATTCCGGAGATGATGCGCATCGCGATACCTACGAGAAAATCACCGGGATGCTCCCTCGCAAATTCGGGTCGCCCCCGGCGGACCTAGCCAGATTATCAGGGAAAATCGCGATCACGAATTCACAACTCAATTTTTATCGCGGCAAAACGGATTCCAGTACTTTGAGCGCAACGTATCAGTTCGTGAGATTCGCGAACATTGAGGGCCAGTTCAATATTCCCGCACTCGATCAGCCCTGGACCTACAAGCTGAACGGTTCGACGGGTCTAACCGGTGAAGAGCGCGGGCAGACGTTCGATTCTTCCGGCACTATTTGTCTGGGTGAGAATGGCAAGCTGATTGCGTCGAAGATTTCGGTCGATGCCAGTTTCACCGGGCAGGGTGTTCCCACGGATGTGGTTTCTGTGTTGTTGCCCGTGGTCACGGCCAACGACTGTCATACGAGTTTCGGCGCGACTTTTGACCGGCTCAATCTGAAATTAAAGGGGACCGGTGGGGTACTGAAACTTCAGATCGCCGATGCGGCCAGTCCACGATTGCAGGCGCATCTTCAACCGACGATCGATCTGAATTCCCCGCTGCCTTCGCTCAAAATAGATTCCAGGGATCCGGGGGACAACCTGATCGCCGCCGGTTTCCCGGAAGGACCGGCGCGCATCGCGATGGCTTGCGTGAATCCTCTGGCAGCCAATGCCGCGAGCGGCGGAACCTTCGTGCTTCGAATTGAATCGATGGATATCCCAATCGCCAAGATCTGGGTCGAGGGAACCGCCAAAGCCGAATTGGAATTGCACGATCTAAAGCTGACATCGCGCAGGAGCGCTGGAGTTTCAGATTCCGTGCGCACGTTAACTGAACAATTGGCCATTGTCAGCGGCGATCTGAATCTGTCTCCGGCAATGCAACCGATGCCGATTCGCTTTTCGCTCAATGCCGGTTCGATCACTGTCGAACCAAAGACCCTGGCTGTCGGAGAGGCTCAAATTACCTTCTCCGGTGAAAGTACCGCCGAAGGATTGTTGCGCATGAAAGTCGGTGTCTCCAGCCCTCAACTTCTTGCCACCACTGGGGTGCCGTTGGAGATTCCGCTCGGTGGAACGGTTGAATCGCCCACGCTCGATATCGATGGAGCGATTCGCGTATTGCCCGTGGAAACCGCTGAAAAAATGAGGGATTGGACCCGTCGCCAGTCCGTTGCATTGCGGGCGCGAGACGCCGATGAATCGCAGCGAGACAAGGATAAAAAGGTGAAGGATATGTTGAAGGCGTTTGTGCCGGAAACTGCCCCGAAACCTTGATCTGCCGAGCCGGGAATCTACAAAAATTCAATCCTTCGGCGGGTTTCGTCGAGTGATTCAATTTTCACCTCGATGTGTTTTAGCGGAATCAATTCCTTCACACGGCTTGCCCATTCGACGACCACCACCCCGCCTTGCTCGAGTAACTCCGAAAAACCGATCGATTCAAAATCTTCCGAGCCATGAACGCGATAGGCGTCAAGATGATAGACCGTCAGTCGGCCCGAATCATAAATGTTGAGCAGCATGAAAGTCGGGCTGCTGACCAAACGTGGATTCCCACCAAGCCCTCTCACCAAGCCGCGTACGAATTGCGTCTTGCCTGCCCCAAGATCACCTTGCAGTGCGATGCACTCACCTCCCACTAATTTGGCGGCCAAATCGGCGGCGATCGATTCGGTTTCCTCGACGCTGTTTGATTCGACGATCACAGGGAATGCTCCCAACCCCTGGGTGTTAAACGTTCAATCTGGCCTGATCGCGATAAAAACACACCGGGTTTTTCAGTGATACTGCCGATCAGAACGCCCGGGAGGTCTTTGACATCAGGCCTACAGGTGTACAGCAATTCGTAATCTTCTCCATCGTGTAACGCATGCTCCATCGGATCCACATGATCGCGAGCAGATAATTGAATTGCATCCGCGTGAATGGGGATCAGGGCCGCATCAAGTATGGCACCAACTCCGCTTTGCTCGCAAATGTGTCCAAGATCGCGGGAAAGCCCGTCGCTGAGATCGATCATCGCCGTCGCCATGCCGGCGGCGATAAGGCGGCCTTCCGCCACGCGCGGTGTAAATGTCATGTGCCGTCCAAGAATGCTGCCACCCAGCGAGCCAGTGACGAATAGGCCATCACCCACTTTTGCGCCTTGACGTGTTACCGGCGAAACACCGTCATTTCGGCCGAGAATCGTTACGGTCACCACCAGCTTGCCATCCCAGGAACCGGTGTCTCCACCCACGATCTGGCATCCATACACATCCGCTGCTTCTCGCATTCCCGCATAAAGTTCTTTTAAGAATGCGAGCCCTGTCCCTGTTGGTGCGGCCACGGTGGTGACGGCGGCGGTCGGCAGGCAGCCCATCGCGGCACAATCAGAAAGATTGCGATTCATCGCCTTTCGACCAATGTCGCGCGGGGAATGGATTTTGGAATCAAAGTGAACGCCATCCAGAATCTGGTCAACCCCCACAAGCAACAGGTTGTTCGTCGGCCATCGAAGCACGGCAAGATCATCCCCCGCAGGTAGCGCCACCAGTTCACTCGGTTTCTGCTGCGAACGAACCCATTGAATAAAATCGAACTCACCGGCCATGGAAGTTATTAGAGTAGCGCGCAGGAATTCAATCAAGCCGCACTATTTTGGCTTGGCGCTTCAGGTGTGACGCATATGAATGAAATTGGGTGCCATGGCCACGCGGACAGATCCCTGTCGTGCGAATGGTTGAAGGGTGCGTGGCCATGGCACCCAAAATCTTCCGTACCGCAATGAACCGTTACATCCTGGGAACTTCTGACGGATTTATCGCACGAGTCGATCTCGCACGAGTTCCCATGCCGCCGGATTTTGCCGCTCGCGGCCACACAAAATTTCCGCATGTTCCACGTGAAGCACCACGAAATCTTCCACGCCATTGAGTCTTGCGCTGCTCAATGAAACCGGACCGTCGTTATCGCTTTTGTGTTTACTTAAAGACGCGGAGGCATTTTCCAATCCGTGTCGGGTTTGCCGGAATCCCCACCAGTTGGCGGCGCGCCTGGGTACCCATCGGGCCGGAGCGCCGACCCAACCTGCCGCCAGTTTCCAACCCGGATTCTGATTCCCCGCGATGATCGTATATTTCACCCCTTCGCGGCGAGAACCTTTATTCAATCGTTCGAGAAATGCGGACTTGGGTTTAAGGTCACGGGCAGCTTCTCCTAGCCCGTCGGTGATCATCCAGGTCCAATGCCATTCCGGATCATGCCGCCATAATTCGTAGTGTTCAAATCCCTTGCTCAGTATCTCCGCCTTGGCCCACGTCGAGCCATGATTCGGCGGAGCCAACATGACCAGATGCCGGATTCCGCCCGCATAGGCATCCTCTTCAATATACGATCTGGCCACCAGTGAACCCATGCTGTGCGCGACGACATCCAGTTTGATTGACGGATACGTTTCGCGCAACGCGGTGATATTTTCAGCGAGAAGTTTTGCGCTGTCACCAATGGACTGCGAAGCCGGGTAACTGAAACTGGCGACCTGGAAACCTTCGCGCTCCAGCAACGGCCAGATGGATTGCCAAATCCACCGATTGCAATCTAACCCATGGACAAGAATCACAAGAGGTTTATTGGCGTCGATTTCGCGCGGCAATAATAGCCCGTACTGCCGTAACTGCGCGGCGGTGTTTTCTGGAGCGGCGCACGCGGTGAAGATGCGGACGGCAACCTTCATCGCATCGCAATCGGCGGGGAGTTTTTCACAATCGATGTGAAGGATGAGCGATTCATCCTTCACGGTGATTTGGCAACCGTCGCCGAACGCGGTGTTTAACGCATCGACGAATCGCGTGGCCGCAAGTTGGCGAACGTCGATCGTACCCGGCATTGGAATCAACCGCGCGGGGCAATGTAATTCCGTGAGCAGCTTTTCAGAAAGATCAGCAAATCGAATCTTGCCATCGTGCAGTGGAATGCGCGCCTCGTGCGGGGCCGCGCGAAGTGGGAGGGTCGTCACGAGAACGACAATCATCAACAGCCATCGAAGCATGGAGACTCCTTTTGAATACATACCACGTCGGCGATGGAATGATGTTCGATTGAATGGGATCTGATAAATTTGTTCTCATGAACGATCGATCTCATTTGCTGACTGAACTTCGATTGCCCGAATCTCTTAATCTCGACGCAATGCCGGTGGAAGATGCGGTTGCGTTGATGAATGCGCAGGACGCGATCGCAGTCGCTGCGGTGGCTGCTGAGAATACGAACATTGCCCGCGCGATCCGACTGGTGGCTACGGCCTTCGAGGCGGGTGGACGACTGATTTATTTCGGTGCCGGCAGCAGCGGTCGATTGGGGGTGCTGGATGCTTCTGAATGCCCACCCACTTTTCGGGTTGAACCAGAGCAGGTGCAAGGCATCATCGCCGGGGGCGAGGCGGCGATGTTTCGGGCGCAGGAAGGCGTGGAAGATGACGCAAATGCTGGCGCGATGGCAGTGGATAGCAAGCAGATCGGCCCGACTGACGTTGTCATGGGAATTGCGGCCGGCGGAACCACGCCGTTTGTTCACGGGGCATTACGGCGGGCGATCGAACGCGGGGCAAAAACGATTTTTCTATCCTGTGTCCAACCCGTGGCAGACGAGCCAAAGGTCGATGTCGTGATCCGTCCTTTGACCGGTCCGGAAGTCATCACCGGCTCAACCCGACTCAAAGCCGGAACCGCCACTAAACTCGTTTTGAACACGATTTCCACCTTGGCCATGGTGCAAAGGGGCAAAGTGTACGGCAACCTTATGGTTGATCTTCGCGCCACCAACCAGAAATTATGGGACCGTGGTGCGCGGATTGTTTCGACCGTCACCGGTCTGCCATGCGATCAGGCGATGGAGCAACTCAAACTGGCGGATGGACATGTCAAAGCGGCGATTGTCGTGGTGAATCGTGCTGTCAATCTGGAAGAAGCTCAAGCACTTCTGAAACATGCAGGTGGATCGCTTCGAGTCGTGCTCGAGAATCATTGAGATCCATCAAGCCGAAGGCTTGGCAGTTCGTTATTTTGTCAAGATTCTCTGTCTGCCACCCTTGCCAGCGTCCGATAAAATTGTGTAGAGTAGGAGACTGATCGACCGACAATAAGAAGAGACGCACGGATGCGTTTCATACGACAAAGCAAAGGAGTGCCACCATGGCCTACGCATGGCAGACCGTTGAGCTCGCCGCCGTCACGCTTGGAATTTCCACCCGAACCATCGCCCGCCGTATTGCCAAAGGAGAGTTGGAAAGCCGGCTCAATAACGGCCGGCGTGAAGTCTACATTTGTCTGCCCGAATCGGCCGCGAATGTCGAGACGATCGAGGGTGAACTGACCGGCGCTGATGCCCCTGGATATCACGCCGACTACGAACAAACCGTGCGTCACACCGTGGCTGCCACGAGCGCGCCGGGTGCCGATGTCGAAACAAGCACGGCCCTCATCCCGGCCGAAGACCGCGCCCGCCGTGCCGAGATGGCGATCAGCGTCATCCAGCAATCGACCGCCATCGTTCGCGATGAAGTTCGCACGGCCCGCACCAGCGCCCGCTGGGGTTGGGGTGTAGTCGCCGGCCTTGCGGCTGGCGTTGTCGTGGCAGTCGGCTGGACAACCACGAAAGTGACCAAGGCCGAACAACAGGCTGAAGCGCTCCGCGAAAAGGTGATGGTTGCCACAGATCAAACCGAACATCTGACGCGCGAGCAACTGGCCTTGCGTGCCGATGTGGAACGCGCCCGTCTGTCTGCTGCCCGAGCCGAAGGACAACTGACCGAAGTCCGCCAGGAAGCGGAACTGGCCCGGGCCCAACTGGCGACATTCGTCAAGGAAAAAGAAAAGCCCCCAACCACGCGCCCATCATCGCTGAGTCAGCGGTTGGCCAATGCGGTGCTGGGCGGCGACTAACGCGCAGGCGATCGTTGCCGACCGTCCGATGACCCGCTCGTGGGCACGGCGGCCGATGGAACAAAATAGAACAAAATGGAACAGTTTTCGGCACTGTGCAAAACAGCGGTGTGGAGAAATGCTGCGCGATATGTCCCAGTTATTTTCATCTTGGACAGGGTGGTTTTTTAAAAAGCCAATCAATCGGGAAAATTTAGAAAAAGCACTGGGATTTGGCAAAATCTGAAAAAGGGGGCCATCACTCGTTTTTATGTGAGCAATACAATCAAATGACACGGGTTCGGAAGAGGTCTAGCTTACTGCTAGTTGCGGCGTGATTCTGGCTTGACCGAGTTCGCTGACTTTCACTGCGATTGAGTTTTGGCATGGAGCCGCTGCGTCGCGGTTGGTTCTCATTGGCTGTCGCTTTGTCTCTTCTTTTATTGACGAGCGTCCCCTTCCCCTTTTCCCGCTCAGGGCGACGAAGCCGGTAGGGTCCGCAATACTCTCCGGACCGCTCGCGTCGGTGCCTGCCGACGGACCGCTACAAGAAGACTATCGCACCACAGTCAATCCCGGTCGAGCCGCCTTCAATGCCGCGATGCCTGCCTCCGTTACCTTTGTGCCGTCGAGGTACAGGGTGGAGAGGGCCTTCAGTCCGCAGTCCGGGCGGGCGAGTTCCTTCAGGCTTGCATCTGTCACCTGCGTGTCGCGGAGGTACAGCGTGTTGAGCGCCCTCAGGCCCGAGCCCGGCTTGGCGAGTTCCTTCAGGCTCGTGTCCGTTACATTCGCGCGGGTGAGGTTCAATTCGGTGAGCGCTTTCAGTCCGGTGTCCGGGCGGGCGAGTTCCTTCAGGCCTGCCTCCGTCACCTTTGTGCCGCCAAGGTCCAGCGTGCGCAGGGCCGCCAGACCGGTGTCGGGGCGGGCAAGCTCTTTCAGGCCCGCATCGGTCACCTTCGTGTTCCAGAGATCCAGCGCGGCCAGGGTCTTCAGGCCGGTGTCCGGGCGGCTGATTTCCTTCAGCCATACATCGGCATCCATTTCGCCCCGGAGCGCGAAGGTGTTGACGGTGGGGAACCTCCGGCCCCGCAACGACGAACACGCGTCGGGTTCGGGGTTGCCGGACCAACTGAAACTGAGTGCACTGAGGCCTCGGATATTGGGCATCCGCTGCAGATGCCGCTGGGCCGCCGCTGTAGGAGGGGCGTTGAAGAAGATCCATCCGTTGGTAGGGCCGATTACCGCCCGCGCGTTGAACGCCTTCTCATCCTGCTTCAATCTCCACTTCCACCCATACCACGAGAGCGCCGCCGCCACCCCCACCGCCAGCGCGACCAGCAATACCGGATGCCCCGCCAGCCACCGGCGCACCGCGCGCCCGTTTGCCACCGGCGCGTAATGCAACGGCGCGGCGGCGACGGTCGCGGCAGTCGGCCCAATCGCGGGCGGGATGGGGTGAACGATGGCGTCAGGTTCCGGCGGCATGATGACATCTTACCCGCCCGCCGCCTCCGGCAAGCCGGCCCTCCCGCCCCCCAAAGCCAACTGATGTGCGTGTACTCATCCGCCCTACCTGGCAGGGCTTCCGCATGTAACTTTCTTGTCGCGGTTTTCGGCTTGCAAATGCGTGTCTGCCATCAAGCCCGGCTTGTCTGCCAGCCTTGGCAGTTCAGAAACGGGGATTGCAAATCTACATGCGGAAGCCCTGCCCTACCTGGCTATTTCGGCTGGAGGAATGGCATTCCAGCGATGGATGATATAAACGCGCGGAGGTCGACTGCGGGAGAGGGATGGCGGGCGACGTGGGTGTCTCATTCGCGTCTATACGCGGTGTTCAGGGGTGTGAATGCGGCGTTGAGGCGAGTGAACGTGGCGTTGAGGGCGGTGAGTGCGGCGTTCAGGAGTCAGCCGCGCCAAGGTGAGTGGTCCGCAGGGTACTGCAGGACTTATTGGTCTACCCGCCAGAACACTTGCATCGGATCTTACCGCAATTGATGTTGTTTTTCCTTCGGTCAGAGAAGAGCGAGAATGGTACCGATTTTGAGTTGGGAGATGTCATTTCGGATTTGGATGTGCGACGCGCCTCTTATTGAAGAAATTGGACCTGTCCCGTTTTCGGTGCCTGACTCGAAATCATCTGCGTTTGACTTCAAACAGATTGATTTGACTCGAAATCATTTGCTTCGGACTTGAAAAGCGGGGGTTGAATCGCGCCCGTCGCGGTTTTCAGGCGGACCACGCGGGCTTTTATTTCGGAACAGAAAACGGGACAGGTCCAATATAATGATTTATAATTTGGACCTGTCCCGTTTTACTGGTC
>JBBRMF010000002.1:0-63277 GCA_038230975.1 Tepidisphaerales bacterium | reverse complement strand
TGGAGGTGAGGCGAGCAATAACGTGGTGTACGGGAACAGCACGGCGGGGATCGTGGTGAACGCCAACAGCAACGGGAACGTGGGCTACAGCACGCTGCTGTTGAACAACACGGTGTATCAGCCGGTGGGGGATGCGATCCGCGTGCTGGCCAACTCACCCAGGGTGATCGTACGAAATAATATCTTACAGGTAACCGCCGGGTATGACATCAATATCGATCCTACAAGTCAAGCTACTTTTAGTAGTGACTACAATGATCTGTCACGCGGAAATGATCCTCGTGCGCATGTGGGTTTCTGGGGATCACTCGTTCGAGATCAGTTGAGCGATTGGCAAGCGGTGAGCGTGCAGGATGCCCATAGTGTGAACGGTGATCCTCTGTGGGTGGATATTGATGGAGCCGACAATGTACTAGGGTATACGACTGCAAACGGAGGCTACGACGGTGGGAAAGACGACAATTTCTACATCAGCTCGAATTCTCCGGCAATAGATTCTGGTCATAGCTGGTATGCGACGCCCACTGATATCGAAGGGTTTAGCCGAGCGAACGACCCGGCTACCGCAAACACCGGTTCACCTGACTATACCGAAGCTTCCCTCGCGAACGGATTTAGCAGCACGGGAGTGGCTCAAAACTGGCGTGGCTACAATACGTATTTCAACTATACGCTTCCCTTCGCCTTTAACTTCTACGGAACAACCTACACGACTGCCCAGGTATCGAGTTCTGGATTCATTCAGTTTGCTGGAAGCTATGCGGGTGACTACAACAACAGCACGGCGAGCCTCACGGCAAGCACACGGATCGCACCGCTCTGGGACAACATCCGAACGGATCAAGCTGGCAATAACATTTTCGTCGATACATCGGTTGCCAATCAGGTGACAATTCGCTGGGCAGGCACGAATGTTGCGGATGGAAGTCCGGTGAACTTCTCCGCTACTCTATTCAGTGACGGCCGCATTCGGTTCAACTACGGTACCGGCAATACCAATCTTACACCTACGATAGGAGTCTCTTCAGGCAATCCGCAGTATTTCAAGGGGTATCAGCTTTCTGCAAATGATGGAAGCCCCACTCTGACAAATGCTCCAACCCGTGAGTTTACATTGCCACCTGGCATTGTGGATATGGGTGCTTACGAGTTCCGAACGACCAGTGCCGATGTGACCCCGCCGACGGTCGCCGGTACTTCACCGGTCGGGGTTCACACCACAGGCACGATTCCTTCCGTGGGAACAATCACGATCAACTTCAGCGAAGCGCTCAATAGTATCGATGCAAACGCCTCGACAGCCTATGAACTTCGTGGCGCGGGCATTAATGGATTGCTCGATACCAGTGACGATATTCGATATAGCGTCGTTCCGAATTATGTCGGAGGCGCTACGAGTGTTTCGCTGGCTATTACAGGAGCAACCACGCTGACGGGTACGGCTTTGCCGTGGACCGGATCGCTTCCTCTGGGGCAATATCGTTTGACGGCGTTTTCTCTGGCTTCGGGCGGGATCCATGATCTTTCCGGCCTCAAGTTGGACGGAGACAGCAATGGCACTCCTGGCGGGAACTACATCCGCACGTTCACCGTGGGTGCCTCACCCCTTGTCCTTGCGGGCAGCCTGCCTTCGAATGCGTTCTACTTGCGTAAAGATGCAGATGGAATCAGCCTGGATGTTTGGCAGAATTCCGCGACGCCTGGCGTCGGCATGCCGACTCAGAAAGTTTTGCTCGCAGGGCTTTCTTCCTTGAGCGTCACGGGAAATGCCGGGGATGATTCGCTGACATTGGATTTCTCCAATGGCAATCCCATTCCAGCTTCGATTCCGTTCGCCTTTGACGGATTGGGCGGGGCAAACACCCTGGCGATTGTCGGCACGACGGGTAATGACACTCTCACCGCCGGCCTCTCGAGTGTTACTTTCGGCAGCTCGACGTTTGCGGGGACTTTGCCGATCAGTGTTGCCAATCTACAGTCGATTCAGTTCCACGGTGGAAGCGGTGGCGCTGACGCGGTCAACCTCACAGGCGGTAACTACAACCTGGATACCGATACGCCGACAGGTGCCCCCAATGTCAGTGTTACGTTGCAGAGCGCTGCGGTCGCAACGTTCAACAACGATCAACATCTGGCCAACCTCACGATCAATGGCGGCACCGCGCAATTTAACGCGGCTTCGCATTACACGATGAATGTCAAAGGTCTGTCCATTACTAACAACGGATTGCTCGATATCGCCAATAGCTACCTTTATGTTGATAACACGGTAACCCCGTTTGCGACGATCAAGCAGTACATGGACGCGGCCTACAATCTGAACGGGGCCACCAACCCGAATGCTCCGTTCCATGCCGGCGACTACAATGGACGCGGCGGTATCACCAGCTCGGTCGCCCGGGACTCTTACACTGCTGGCGATTTGGTTTTCGGCCTTGGGTTCTACGATGGCGCACTACAGGATCTCGCGAATCCCGATTCCATTGGTCAAATCCTCGGTCCCAATGCCAACTCCGGTAATGGCACGGGGATTTCCAACAATCAGATTCTGATTCGTCCAACATTGACCGGTGATTTGAACGGCGACGGAGTCGTCAACTCGTATGATGTAAGCCTTTTCAATACGAACGGCTATTTCAACAACGGTCCAACTCCTCTTGGTTGGCAGGTCGGTGACTTGAACGGCGATGGTGTTGTCGATTCGAGAGACGTGGCTATCTTTAATACCGTTGGCAATTTCAACAACGGGGTTTATCCGGCGTTGGCACTGCCGTCGATTGCTTCGGCATCGCCCGCCTTGGCAGCAGGGTCATCAGCATTCGCTCCGACGATTTCGGCGTCTGCGTCAATGGCAATCTCCGCCACGTCGGCCTCAACCCCTTCATCAGTTGCCGGTCAGAAATCCGTCGTTGTGATGGGTGCCCCCATCGTCGACCCGGTACCCGCCGCGACGACCCGTTCTGCCTCAACTGCCAAACCCGCGGCGAAACGCGTGAACGCCCCGCGTCCTGCCGCTGCTTCATCCTCGACGCTGCCAGTTTCGACACCCGCTCTATTCAGCAAAATAAAATTATTCGTAGCTGATTTAGCCGGCCGGCAGGATCTATTTGAAGCGCGCTTGCAGATTCATAGCCATCAAGAGACCTCAACCGGCAATGGGGCAAACGTACTTCCGCAGCTTGTTAACGTGTTTTCCTCAGATTCAGGTCGGCTGAATTCTGCTGAATCAGATATTTTGTTGAAGGGGAAGAAAGGCCAATCCAGAACTGGCTCATCCAGCGTGTTGAAAACCGGCAAGTAAAATAGAGGGGTCTCTGCGTCTCGCTATGGGCCTTCATTGTAAAAGATGAAGGCTCATGGCGATAACGGCATATTCTGCGGCCTACTCCGATCAACGCCAAGTTTTGCAACTTTTGTGTCTCGAGCCCGTCTACTGCTATATTGCCGGCCCGAGCCAGCACAGGGTGCAACTTTTGTCTCATCGCCGGTTAGTAATACTGCGGGCGGACAGTGCTTTACCCGACAAAAAATGAGGATGGATCAGGGAGCGTGGACATGCGCAATCGAGAACATTCGTATATTTTGCGAACCGCAGTATGTGCCGTCTGTGCGACGGCGCTATGCGTTACAGATAGCGCCGACGTATTACCCTCCACCGTGCCCAGTACGGCGACGAGCGTTGTCAAATCTGCCAAGGCATTGTCTTCGTCCGTGACTCAGCCTGCCGATCTAAAAAAAAAGCAGATATTGGCATTGCCCAAGAAGTATGAAATTCTCATGACGCGAAGCATCTTCTCCCGAACGCGCGGGCCGGGCCTGGGAGGTGGCGACGGGTCAGCCAGTACCCAACCTCAAAAATCCGGTTTGGTGCTTCGTGGCGTTGCAGATCAGGCCGGGCAGCGCACGGCATTGCTGGAGGACACGGCAAGCGGCAAGACTCGTCAACTGCATGTCGGCGATGAAGCATTGGGCGGAAAAATTGTTGCAATCACGATGGAAGGCATAGATCGAACGCTCGATGGAAGCGTATTCCACATGGGCATCGGGCAGTCGCTGGAAAGCCCGGGCGAAATCCCAGGAAGCACCACTCGGCAAAGCATCGCGCTTGAGAACGGGACGGCGGTGGTCCCGGAACCGGTGACAGGAAACGCAATCCCCGCCGCCGCAACGATTCTCCAATCTCCAAAATAATTTCACTTGCAGCCGGCGTTGAAAGGGATTTAATGCGAAGTCGCGAATCGGATGAACGTCGATGTGTCCTTGAATCAACCCAGCCAGCATTGCAAAGTGAAGCCTGCGATCTTCTGCGCCGCAAATGTATCTTGAAATTTTCCCTCGTTCTGTTGATGGGCGTTGCGTTGACTCTTTCAGGTACGCGGGTGCTTGCGGAAAGAATGGTCGTACGTCCCGATGGATCTGTGCCGGCACCTGATGGGCAGCCACAAGGCCAACTTCAAACCAAGCCCGACGCGTCCACCGCGGCGAATGAAGCATCGGTCTACGTTCCCACTACCACGCAACCAGCCGATGGCAAAGCAGCGTCGGTTAGTCTCAATTTCAAGGAGACCAGTGCCGACGCGGTATTGGATTATCTGGCAGAAGCCACGGGTTTCACGATCGTGAAAGAGGCCAAGATCGAAGGCCGCGTCACTGTTCAGACACGCCGTCCTGTAACGGCTGTCGAGGCGGTGGCATTGGTCAATACGGTACTGCGCATCCATGGATTTGCGTTAATTCAGCAGGGACGCGAACTGCATGTCCTGCCACGCGCAAAAGCAAAAAAAGCCGACGTCCCGGTTCATGTGGGCATCGATCCCGAATTGATTCCAGCCACCGACGAACTAATTACGCAGATCATTCCATTAAGCAAATCCGATGCAGTTCGACTGAAAGCCGACCTTCAACTGCTGATCAGTCCCGATGCGGACTTGGCGGCAAATCGTGATAACAATGCACTCGTATTGACCGATACGTCCCGTAACGTGAAGCGCATCGTGCAGATTGTCGCGGAGTTGGATCGACAGGGCGCGGTTTCGTCGGAAATGCGGATCGTTCGCCTGAAACATGCAGACCCCACCACGACCGCAAAATTGATCGATAAAGTTTTCAAATCAGGTCCGGATCAAACCAATCCGCAAATGATGATGATGATGATGCAAATGGGGCAAATGCAAGGTGATTCGCTCGACAAGGCATTGCGTGGCGGGCGGAATGTCGTCGCCGTGCCGGATGATCGAACCGGCACGCTGGTGATCACCGGACCGGGTGCGTCGCTTAAGATTGTCGATAAGATCATCGCATCACTGGATGCCAATGAGACGGTCTCTGCCGAGATGCGGATCTTCACCCTCAAATTTGCCGATGCGGACATCGCGGCGAAACTCGTCACCGACATGTTTAAGGTCGACGAAAAAGACAACAACAACCCGTACCGCTTTTTTTATTACGGCATGCCACAGGAAGACAACGCCGGTGGAAAGACCCCAAAAGTGATCGCGACCGCTGACTACCGGACCGGTACGCTGGTTGTGACCGCGACCCCTCTGCAAATGAAGATCGTCGCCGAAGTGTTGCTGAAAATCGACTCGGACCATAAAACCGCGTCGACGTTTTTTCTTCATCGATTAAAGAATGGACAGGCGGTTAAATTACAGGTGGTTCTAAACACGCTGTTTGGCGTCGGGGCGGAAAATGGCGGTGGCAATGGTCAACAGCAAGGTAATCAGAATGGCCAGCAGCCCGGCAACTTCAATGGGCAGCAAGGTGGCAACGGATCGGCATTTGGAAGCCGTGGGCGTTCGGGTGGAGGTGGTGGCGGCGGGCAGTTTGGAACGGGTTCAGGCGGCACGGGTATCGGTTCACGCCGAAACAATCGCAATGGCAACGGCAACAACGGTCGTCCCAATTTATCATCCAACGCTTCGCACATGATCGGTGAGATGGCGGGCGAGGTTTTCGTCGTGGCAGATGAAGATACGAATTCGCTGCTCGTCACCACCGCGAGTAAATTCCGCGAACAGGTCAAGCAAATCATTGAAGAATTGGATCGTCCCGTTCCGCAGGTGCTCATCAAAGTGCTCGTGGCGGAAGTCACGCATGATAACAGCGAAGATCTCGGGGTTGATTTTTCAATTCTCAATCGCCGTGCGAATGGTCGCGGGCCGAGTTTTGGTTCGACGCTTGGCACTGCGGCCGTCACGGGCGGATTAGTTGTGAATCTCATCGAGAACGATATCAACGTGACCTTGCGCGCGCTTGCAACTGCCGGCAAATTGGACGTTCTGTCTCGGCCGTACATTCTGGCCAGCGACAATCAACTTGCCTCGATCACGGTGGGGCAGGAAGTTCCGTTCATCACCGACACACGGATCGATTCACTCGGCGGGCAGATTCACACGATTCAGTATCAGGATGTGGGGATTATTTTGCAGGTCACCCCGCACATCAATCCCGATGGGCTGGTGATTATGGATGTGACACCGGAGATTTCGCAGCTCACTTCGTCGACGGTCCCGATCAGCCAGGGTGTTTCCGCGCCGATCATCTCCAAGCGATCGGCCGATAGCCGCGTGGGCATCCGGGACGGACAGACGATCGTCATCGGCGGGCTCATGGAGGACCGCAAAAACAGCACACTTACGAAGGTTCCAATTCTGGGAGATATCCCGATCATCGGTCCACTTTTCCAGCGAAACCAGGTCCAAAAGACCAAGACCGAGCTCTTGATTTTCCTCACACCGCACGTGGCACAACAGCCAGAGAGCTTGCAGCCGATGTCGCAGGATGAATTGAAAGGTACCAAGCTAACTCCGGGCGCGGTGGAACCCGGAACGTTTGACGAGCAGATTCGCGGACTTCAGCGTGGCGCGGGACCGGCGACGAAACCGACGACGAATCCTATGCCTTAGAGCAATTTTCAGTTGGTTGTAGCGGATTTGATTTAGTCTTTCGGTCCGCTAAAGAGCCTGGGCACTAATTTGTGGCACGGGCTTCCAGCCAGTGTTAATGGATCAGGACAGAAACAAAACTATGATTTTCAGCAGCGATTCGAGTTCAAAAGTATCAACACGGGCTGGAAGCTCGTGCCACGATTTGATTCTCAGGCTGTAAAGCGGACCCAATCTTGTGACGGGGGATGTACAGTTTGTGAATCACCCTGCGTATAACGGCGACCGTGTCCCGGTTATCGTGGGTACGATTCGTCTACAAGTGCAGTTCTAAACCAAAGATTAGCGGTTTCACGTCCAGAGATTAAGTTCCGCTTCATCCAATCAAAAATATCGCGCCGTACCATCCGCCCCGGCATCAGAGCGGCTCGATTTACGAAATGTGTCGTGAAACGGAGTTCCACCGGCGGTGCCAAAATTCGGAAGGATGGCAGTGAGATGAACAAGAAGCTTTCAAGTGTGGGCCGTATCGCTGCGGCAATCTTCGGACTCGTGGCCAGCGCCAGCGCGCAGGGCGCGATCGTGACGCAATGGAATTTTAACAGCGGAAACGACGCACTCCCAAGCACCGGCACTCTGGTTCCATCAATTGGCACCGGCGTCGCTTCAATTATTGGTGGAACGACTTCGACGTTCGCAACCGGCAGCCCTGCGGATCCCCTTGGCGTTGCAACGGGCAACGACAACAGCGGATTAAATGTTTCGGCATTCCCGGCTGCCACGACGCTGACCGGCACGGCTGGCGCTCGGTTCACCACCAGCACGGCCAGCATCACGGCCGCAATCGAAATTCAGTTCGACTTCCGCCAATCGGGAACCTCCAGCAAGTACTACCAGTTGCAGGCAACCACCGACGGGTTGACCTACACGAATGTCAGCAGTGGCACGGCCAGTATTGCCGGGCCGATCAATTCGCCCAACACCGGCACCAGCTTTTCCAACACGGGCTTGTATACCAACAGCTCCGGAAGTGGTAGCCAGACATTCGTTCAAGGCCTGGACTACGTCTTCCCAACAGGCGCTGGCTTCGAAAATAACCCAAACTTTGGTTTCCAATTTGTCTCTGTGTTCGATCCGGCTAACAACGCCTCCTATACCGGTTCGAACTCGACCTACAGCTCGAACGGTACGGCCCGCTTTGACATCGTGACGGTTGGTGCTCCATTGCCGGAACCCACCACACTTTCGCTCATTGGCATCGGCGCGATGGGGTTGCTTGCCCGTCGTCGGAAGTAATCTGACACGCCTTTCGTTTGTAGTTCGCCATAGTCTCAAATATTCAACCGGCCGTTCACATCATGTGATCGGCCGGTTTGAATTCTCAGGGCCGGGGCGATCATTCATCGAGATCCGTTTCCAACCTAAACACGTATTTAGACTGATTGTGGCGCAGAATTTAAAATAGCTTCATCACATCGTAAGAGTCACCTCATACCTTTCATCGAATCAGAGATTGTCGAATTTCCGCACGAGTCGCTGTCCGCCGGTCTCGTTGGATGCAGTGGTTTTGAATTAGGAAGAAGGAACGAATATGTTCGATAGGCTCACTTCGATTGACCGCGCGGGTGTCGTATTTTTTTGTGTTTGTTTCGGGTTGCGTGCTGAGGGTGCGATGCTAACGCAGGCGAATCTTGAAAGCACCATTTCGCTATCGGAAATTAGCCGGATTACGATGTCGTCGCCATCTATTGATCGCATGACGGTCGCAATGGTTGACCGATCAACGTCGCCTTTCGTACATGCAGGTCCCGGATACGTTCAAGCGTTGAGTTCGCCGGATTCCTCTCGAACTGCTTTCAAGAACGATTCAAATTCGGGATCCCGACCACTGTATTTCGTTCGGGATGCGGCAAACATGACATCGGAATCGAAGTCGGTTAACGCAGTGAATGCGGCGGCTGAAGTCGTTCGATTTGACATGATGACGATTTCGTTCCTGGGTACTTCGGTACCGGAACCCACATCACTTTCGCTCATCGGCCTTGGGGCCATGGGCCTGCTTGCCCGCCGTCGTCGCAATGTAAAGTAGCAACTGCAAAATTTGGTGTCACTTGGAAAGTCAATCAAGCATTTCCACCAAATCTTTGTAAGCTTCCCCAAATGCGGAGGCATTTACTTCATCCATCGATGTCGGCGCGAGTTGTTCAATCAATTCGATTCGGCTGAGAATTAACGGCACATCGTCGACCGTGATGTGTTTCGGATCGGGAAAACCGTCCTCATTCAAATCTTCAATCAGATCCTTTCGTTCGCTCGCGGGAAGAAGTGGATCGTTGATAGCCATCGTCCAAATCTGCTCGGCTTCGGAATCTGTGCCAACCAGGCTCAATGCAAGCCGCTGAATCGTGAGCTCTTTTTCGGGTGGCTGAGGCGCGATGGCCGCACTGTCCGTTCGCGGAGTCTGCATATCTTTTGTGGGAACTGGATCGACCTTCGCTCGCGCGTTTCCCGGTTGTATCTTCGGCATATTTGTTGCGGTCGACGAAACTGAAATCTGGGAAATCGGTTCCGTCTTAGGGACATTCACCGAATCGGTTTGCAAATCGGATAACGTTTTGTTTGTATCCGGAGACTGCGCGGCCGTCAGAAGCGATTTCGTGGTACGATTTCGATCAGGGGAAGTCGAAGCAGTCAAGTTGACCGGCGGTGCTGCGTATCGCTCGCGAACCACCACCGCGCCTGCAATGACGCCTCCGGCTACCAGCACTGAAGGAAGAATGTATTTGGATTTCATCGTTCGTTTTCGAGAATGATTCCGATCCCCGGCTCGATCAAAATGAGCCGGGGACAGGAATATCAATTTCATCAAAATACGCTTAAGGACTAAGGATTACTTTTCGCCGTCCTTTTTTTCCTTCTTGCCGGATTTTTCGCTCTTGGAATCCTTTTCATCTTCTTCGTTGTCGATCTTTTTGCTGATCAACTTGCCATCGGCACCCACGACGATTTCGTAGTTCGTGCCGTCAATCACAACGTCGGTTTCGTAGACGGTTTTGCCGTCTTTTTTCTCCATGTCGACCGTTTTAATTTCCACGCCGTTGGCCTCGCGCGTAAGTGTTGCGCGCACTTCGGCAGGGACGTCCTTCAGGGACATCTTCACTTCGGTTTCTTTCTTGACCTTCTCTTCATCCTTCTCGGCGGCAAACAGGCTGTTTGCCGACACCGCGGTCAATGCCAGGGTTATTGCGCCGATCATCATCCATCGCTTGCTCATGAGAACTCCTAACTAATCGAAAAAAAGCGACAAACCGAACAACTCGATTCGTACAGGATGGAATATAGAAGGGGAGAATGAAACCCGGATGAAAAGCAAAGCCAAATTATTTCAATTCGACAGTCCAATATGCGGTATCCAGGAACTGCTTCCAGCTTGAATACTTCGCGTCGGCCAATCGAATGTTGATGACCGGGCTGCGCTTCGGTTTGACCGGTTTGGTGATCAAATGCATCCGGGCCTGCTCGGGCGTGCGTCCGCCTTTCTTCACGTTGCAGCGAACGCAGCAGCAGACGATGTTTTCCCAGGTGGCTTTACCGTTTTGACTGCGCGGTAAAACGTGATCGAGCGACAATTCGCTGGTGGGGAATTTTTTCCCGCAGTACTGGCAGAGGTTGCTGTCGCGCGCGTAGATATTACGGCGGTTGAATTTCACGTCCTGCCGGGGTAGCTTTTCGTAGATCAGCAATCGGATGATTCGCGGCACGGCAATCTGGAAGCGAACCGTATGAATCCAGTCATACTCGTCCGGCTCAAATTCAGCTTTGACTTCGCTGAGTTCACGCCAATTGTTGAAGTTTAAGTTATGCCATTTGCTTTGACCTTGCGCATCGGTCTCGATATGGACGACCTCGGCCATGTCGCGGCAAAGCAATGAGAAGGCCCGGCGGACGTTAACCACCCGAATGGCCTGGTAATATTTATTGAGAACAAGAACGTTGGCGCTAAGTGCCGGGCTTAAACTAAGGCCCGAACTTGCGCCCGATGGATGCGAAGCTGAGGACGAATCAAACATAGTGATCGCCTGAACTTGTACACAGGGAGCGGGTGAGAAGACGCGGACTCTCCTTCGCCGGCTGCCCATCGACGGTAGCCGCAGGAGCCATCCATCGTTATCGGACTTGATAGATTGTACAGTCTGTTCGCCGGGATTTCCAGCGAGAACGTCGATAGCATGTTGAAGGTTTGGTTAGGAGCGATATTTATGCGCAATCGAATCGCTTTGATGTGCGGGCTCATTGGTCTATTGACTTTGACTACGCGTGGCGAAAACACCGTTGCGAGGGTCGGTGCGAACGCGCCAACTTTCACGCTGCAGGATCAGGATGGTACGAACGTGACCTTGGGAGAATTTGTCGGCAAGTTCGTGGTGATGGAATGGTACGATCCCGACTGCGATTACACGAAGCGAGACATCGCCGCCGCGACGAGCAAGACGCTTTTTGAGAAATACAAAGACAAAGGGGTGGTGTGGCTTGCTGTAAATTCCACGCGCGACAGTTCGGGCGAGCGAAACAAAGCGTGGGCTGCCCAGAACCACTGGACATTCCGCGTTCTGCACGATGTCAATCAAGCGGTTGCCAAAGCGTTTGGTGTCAGCAGCGTGCCATATTTTGCGATCATCGACAAGAACGGCAGTATTGCGTATCTGGGTGTCCGAGACAACGATGACAGTAAGGAAGGCGGAAAAAAAGAGGGAAAGATCAGCTACATCGATCGGGCCTTGGACGAGATGATTGCCGGCAAATCGGTGAGCGATCGCGACGCGCGATCTTATGGATGCCCATTGAAGTGAATTATTTCTGACGGCTCATGATCAACAATGCGATCGTCATTGTCTGTAAGGTCAGAGCGACCAGAACATAAATTTGCAGCCAGGCGACATTGCCCCGGGCCTGAAGGTATCCAAGGAGCAACGTCGCCAACGCCAGAACCTGAACCACGCCGGCAAGCAGCTTGCTGACCGAAAAATCGTCGGCATCCGAGTGATTGAGCCGACGAAGTTCGACGACGATCTGCTCGGCCAACCCTTCCAATTTAACCTGCGCCGCTTGCGGCTTAGCCGACGTCATAACCGGAGCGTCAGATTTCAATCGAGGCGCGGCAGGAGCAGTCATCACCAACTTCGTTTTACGCGGCAAAGCGTTTCGAGCAATCACATCCACCGCTTCATTCAACGACGAAACAACGAAATCCGGATCCGAATCTTTACCTTTTGCAGCCGGTGATGGTGGAAGATCCGGCTCGGAAAACAGAATCGTTCGGCATCCGGCGGCCTTCCCCGCGGCAATGTCGCGCGGGGCATCCCCGATTAACCAGCTATTCGAAAGGTCTAATTCCATCGCGTCCGCGGCTGCCAGTAGCATCCCAGGCCTAGGCTTACGAAGTGGGCTGTCTTGTCGGTATTGCTCAACAACGGCTTGGGGATGATACGGACAAAATTCATGCCGATCGATGATCGCGGCGGGATTCTGCGCAAGAAGCAATTCGGCCATTCTGGCATCCACGGCCTGGACGGCTGCTTCGTCGAATAAACCTCGGGCAACACCGCTTTGATTGCTGATGATGACAGTCGCGTATCCCAGTTCACGCACGCGAGCCACCGCATCGGCGGCTCCGGCAATCAGTTTGACCTGCGAGGCATCACCAAGGTATCCATCATTGGCGATGAGCGTGTTATCGCGGTCAAAGAAAACGGCGGGGCGCTTCATGGCGGTGAGATTAGCAGAAGCGACGTCCGAAGGGCAAGAGAGTACACCCACCCTAACTTCTGCCAACAAGAAAGCAGGACACGGTAAAACCGTGTCCTGCTGCATTTTTCTTCAATCGTGAAGATCAACCGACGAGTGGCAACTTAGGCCATCGTGCGGCGAAGCTTCGCGGAGAACATGCCAGCGGTCGCAAGACCGAGGGTCATGAGGTAGGCACCAGCGGGAAGCGGAACGCCGCCACCGCCGCCGCCGCCGGGACCGGCAGCCAAGGCCAGATTATCGACCAGAAGGCCGGAGATCACGTTCGTGTCCCCAGCATTCACGACACCAAATGCCAAGGTGTACGTGCCACCCGCAAGGAGGGTGAGGGTCGTCGTGGTGTAGCCAGTTTCCCTGTTGAAGTCACTGCCGACGTCTTCCAGCAACGCATTCGTGGCAACGGTGGGGGTCACGCCCGCTGTCGCGAGGACAGTTTCAGTCGTGGTACCACCCAATTGCAGCGTGAAGAACGCGAAGTCAGGGTTTGTACGATCGTTGGTGACGAAGTCAGTGCTGAAAGAGATCTTATCGCCAGCATTGGCGGTAAAGGTCTGTTTGACTGCCGTGCCAGACTTGGCACCTTGGCCTTCGAGTGTACCGGAAGCGAGGTTAACGAATGCATCGAGGCTTCCGATGTTCGTCGTAGCACCGGTTGCGCCTGGAACTGCGTTCGTGTTATTCGAAAGCAATGCCTGCTGCGTTCCTTCTGTGGGCGTCTTGTAGTTGCTACCCTGTACTGTCGTGTTGCCAAGGGTGGAGTAGCCCGTAAAGTCGGGGAACCCTTCGAAGCCACCATTGACGATTGCCGCGCGGGCTGGCATAGCCGCCGCGAGACCCAATGCCACCATGGCGCTGAGCGCCAATCCACGTTTCACTTTATTGCGAAGCATATGCTTCCCAACTTTCTGCCCTCCGGACGGAGCGGCGTAAAGACCTACTGCGACCCACCCAGCCCATCGAGCCAGCTTCAACGTATTTCCCGAGAAATGCCGCCGAAGTCCTCTGATTCTCAAGCGCCACACGACGCCCAGAAATTTCCACCGATTACAATTTAATACTGACCTGAATTTTGTGAACTGAACTACGAAACCCACGAAACGAGACAACTGTTTTTTTAAAACCAGCGTCACTCAGCACTACATTTCTGAGTCATCTTTTAGAATTTACCCGAAGACCGATAATCTGTCCAGAAAAATCTCAACGAAATTCGGTGTTATTATTCACACAGGATTAGGAGATCCCCGTTTGGCAGGGATCTCCTGATCCATTCGGTTTTTACAATCAGCAGCTACGACGCACCCGTTTGCCAGCGATTCCGGCAACCATCGCTCCGAGCGGGGCGGCCAGCAAGGCCAGCGGGAGGGGCACCGAGCTCGAACCGCCACCGGAAACGGTGATCGCATCGACCAGCAATCCAGAAGCGATATTCCCGTCGATGCTGTTTACCACGCCAAACCCAAGCGTGTAAGTTCCGCTGGAAGCTAAGGTTGTCGTGTACGTCATGTCCCCGGTTTCCATCGCGGCAAAGGAAGCAGCGCCGGAAAGGGCGTCTGCGACAGTGTGCAGACTTGAATGTGTGTCCGCCAGGATGGCCAAAAGGGTTGGATTGGCACCATTTTGCAGGGTTACGAAGGCCGTATCATTGTGAGGGACTCGCTGGTCCGGGGATTCGTTGGTCAGGAAGTCAAAATGGAATGTTAAGGTTTGACCCGCAAGTCCGGAGAAGGTTTGCTGAATCGCAGAACCGTTGACTGCTTTAAACGTTGTGGCGTTGGTGAGCGCTCCGCCTGACAGGTGAAGAAAAGTTTCCAGCTGCGCGGCGGTAACTGGATCAGATCCACCCGTGGTGTCCCCGGTGCCATTGGAAAGCAGGGCTTGCAAATTTCCTTCAACTGGCACGGCGAAATCTGCCGCTTGCAGAGTCGTGTTGCCCATTGTGGTATAGCCGGTGAAATCGGGCGATTGCTCGAACCCGGTATTGACCATCGGGTTGGCCACCACTGAAGAGGCCGAACAAATTCCGAGAGTCGCCAAAGCCGCGAAAGCCACTAACTTCAAACCGCGAATCGAGTTCGTACGCATATGCAAATCCCACGCTTTCTAAAAGATGCCTTTTCGGGGCAAGTAAGTTTTCTCGGGGTTGTCCATCGCGGCGTTATTTCCGTGACGGCTTCACTGAGTCGAGCATATCTCACTTCGCGGGGCGTGCTTTGAAATGTAGTGCTTGGACGAGAGCTGGAAATCAAATCTAGCGTCCGGCAAAACGGATAACCGATCTATGAGGGCCACTTCATTTATCAGACGTGGAGTCCGTGGAGCCATCCATATAGCCCGATTCCAACCGACGTGGATAAATTCAGGCATCGCTCATCGGGCATCTGCGGGATTCGCACGGCAGAGCCAGAATGCTGCGTTACCAGAGACGCTGGAAGCCCCGTTGTCTCGCTGCCGAAGACCAGGCAATCTCCATCGTGCTTGGAAATGTCCCAAAAGGATTGAGTGGCTTTGCTGGTGAACAGCACCAATCGGACTTGCTTCATGGCTTGTAAGAATGCATCGGTATCATCGTGGACCGTCAGTTTCAGTCGCGGCCAATAATCCATGGCGCTGCGTTTCAACTGTCTGTCTCCCAGAACAAACCCCATGGGTCGAACGAGATGGAGTGCCGCGCCGGTTGCAACGCAAAGCCGGGCGATGTTTCCAGTGTTGGGCGCAATTTGCGGTTGCAAAAGTGCGATGCTCAAGTGGTGAGGATCAAGCATGCCGGGAGATTGCATCAGTTTTTTACCAATTTTCCGAAATGGTCTGATTGAATAAACTGACGATTGTCCGGGCAGTAAGCAGTCAGCCGACCCTCTTCGCCGAGTGCGGCGGCAGTGTCCAGGAGCACCATTTTCTGCCCGATGACCGGAATCATCTGTGCCGCATCGGACACACGCTGCGTACGAAGACTCGCGGGATAAAATGAAACGGGCGTATGTCCAAAATAGCCCGTTCGCCGCCAGGCTTTCAGGCGGGGGATTTCATCTTCTGTGAACCGGCCCCACAACAATTGATGTCGCCGACCCGATTGTTTATCCAATCGTGCCGAAAGATTCGGCGCTTCGCTGGGTTCATCCGGATCCCATTTGCCGTGGACAATGAACAGGTCATTCTCCTCATACACGGCGGGCAGATTGCGAATGAACTGTCGATGGCTGTCCGGAATGCCGGCGGCCAGGCGATCGAGCAACTGGGGCGTGCATCGTTCGCAGAGCGAATCGACGAAGGAATAATCGCAGTCATAGCTCAGTAACGTCGCATCGAGCCCATATTTCATGAACCAAAGGAAGGCAGCCACTCGATCACCTCGTGCGGCGTTTTCGGCGTAGCACTGTCCGTTGATGATCAGATCAAACAGATCGTCATGATTACCACGCACGAAACTGGCGGATTCAAGTTTCAATAGAAAGTCGATTACGCCTTTTGAATTGGGGCCTCGATTCACGTAATCGCCTACGAAAATGAGATGGTTCTCAGGATCGTGTCGTTGCACTTCAGCGACGAGCGTTACCAGGGGCTTTAACATTCCATGAACATCGCCGATGATCCAGCGCATATAATTGCCTTATTCCGTCTCGGAAGAGTGCATGCCGCACAAAACGGCGTCGTCGTCCGAATCCGGAAGCATACAATAGTTCGGTAAAAGATTGGAGTCGCCGTGAGTGCTCATTCCACCGCAGATTTAGAATTGACGAGTAAAACCTGTCAGCCATGCTCGGAAGGGATGCCTCCGATCGAGCATTCGCGCATCGTAGAGCATCTTGCAAAAGTGCCGGGATGGGAATTGGCGAAAGGCGAGATCGCCAAAACCTACCCTTTCAAGAATTATTACGAGACGATAGCGTTCGTGAACGCCGTTGCCTGGATCTCACATCGCGAAGACCATCACCCGGATCTTGAAGTGGGATACAACAAATGCCGTGTGCGATACAGCACACATTCAGTAGGGGGATTGTCGGAAAATGACTTTATCTGCGCGGCGAAATTGAATGCCCTTTTCTCGAAGTAGGGCGTTTCGAACTATCCAGTGCTTTGTCACACTTCTAATTTAGGGTGCCACAGGTTGCGGTACTCCGAGACCTTTACCTCGCACCCGCACAGCACAGGTCTCGGAGTACCGCGACCTGTGGCACCCGATTTGGCGCTACCCGAAGCTAGAAGTGTGACAATGGACTAGCCGGGTCGCTTGCGAACCGTGTTAATTGGCTCTTCCGAGGTTCTCGGACACGGGTCGCAAGCGATCCGGCTAAATATTCGGGAGGGGGAGCAAAATTGCCTAAACGTGACAGCCTTGAATTTACCGGCCCAACAACCTACGAAGCATTCCGCCTCTTCCTGCGGTTCCAACAGTGGTTTTTACCGTCGTGCCATCGACGGTATATTGCAAAAAGCAGATGCACATTTCATCCATCGTCTGTTCACCGTACGTCACGCGTTTGGGGGGTGTACTCGGATTGTCGAGGTTTTTCGCAGAGTTGTCGTAGACGGTTTCGAGGTTCACGACAGTTCCCTTGGGCAATTTGATCGCGTCCACAAACCGATATTGATCCTGCCAGCGGAAATCCCAATCCGTGATGTTGACGAGTGGGACAACCGTGCCATCGGGTTTGGTGGCCGTGACTTTCATCTGTTTGCCGACCAGATGCATGTGCGGGGTCACCCCCAGAAGCGTGACGTTGGCCGGAATCGGGCCAATCCTGGCCGTGCGAACATAGTGCGATTCACCCGCCGGGATATCGATTTTGTCGTTCGCGAGCATGAAGCTATGGGTCACCTTTTCGATCGGTTTCTTCGCGAAATAAAGGGCAAGTTTGCTTGTATCCTGATGTTCTTTGCCATCCGGATGATAGTGAACCTGCACGATCACATCGGTTCCCTTGTGCATCGATCGACCAATTCCATCCGGGAGGAAGTACGGTGATACACCGGGAGCCCAACCCCCGATTTCATTGCTGGGTCGAAAACCAATGCCGCCGAAATGGGAGTATCCGGGCAGCCCGTCTGTGCTGGCTTCCGCGAGTTTGCGGGCTTTATGCGCGTCATCCAGGTAGATCAACGCATGATGCACCACGGTGGGTGATCCGGCTTTAAATTGATACCCAACGACATACTTATCCTCTGGAATATCGATCGGCAGCGAGAACACTCGATACTCATCCCGGCCTGACGCCGGAACGGTGAAAGGTTTGGCAGGCTCGAGAACCGCATCAGGTTCACCCAGCGTCCACGCGCTTGAAAACACAACGGGCGCAGGCAGATCAGCTGGGTCACCCTGCGGCGTGCCAGTCTTTGACCACGCGGATAAAAGTGCAACTTCTCGTTCGCTCAGTCGACGCTCATCCATGAAGTGCCCGAATCCCGGTTCTGCTTTCCAGGGAGGCATGAGTCGATCATCAGTCACGCGCGCCATTTGCTTTGCGTGCTTCGCGGCATCCTCAAAACTCGTCAGCGGGAAGGGCCCAATTTCTCCGGTTCGATGGCATTGAACGCAGTTGGCATTCAAGATCGGAGCGATGTCGCGAGTGAAAGTGACTTTCTGTACCCCGGGATTCGCATTCCACGCTTCAAAGAAGCAACCAATGGTGGGCGTCTTGTTGACCATCGGCGGATGACCCGCCGCCACTGCTTTCAAGGCATCCGCCAGATCATGCTGAGAGGGCTCCAGTTTCTGCTTGCGGAGATCAACCCACAGATCATCAATTCGCCCGCGATACTGGATTGCCCCTGCACGATCGAGAACGATCGCTTCCGGCGTCATCGTCGGACTTAGCCGATTGGCCAGTTCGCCGGATGCGTCAAAAAGGATGGGGAATGCGATCTGATATTCTTGAGCGTATTGGTTAGCGGCAGTGCGGGTGACGGTGGGGTCGGAAATGACACCAAACAATCGAACGCCGTCGTCCTGATGCGTTTGAGCCAGACGATTCAGCTCGGGAATGTATTTGTTGGAAATCGGACACTGCGTCGACAGAAACACCAGCCCAGTGGCACGAATGTTCGGCTTGTCCACCAATACATGCACTTTGCCACTCAGATCCATTCCTTTAAGTGGCGTGGGAACACCCTCCGGCGGTGCGGCCGCCATCGATAAGGATGATATGAGTGCCAAAACCGTGACAAGTAACGATCCAAAGCAATGGCGAAGTATTGGCATATCTGAAGTCCTAACGAGCAATCCGTCGAAAACACCGCATCACTGCTCTATATGAAATCCCCCAATCATCCGACAGTCTGTCGGGACGTTACCGTTAGTGTAACGACGGTCTAATCGGTTTATTACGGTTATCATCGTAAGGCCCGTCGAAAATTGACATTGGGTCAGCTTCCAACCGAACGAAAGAATAATTTACTTGTCGCGTGCTGAAAACGCATTAGTATATCGGTGTATCTGTCAGTGGGTGACGGACCGAATCTTGTAGTTTTGCCGTTTTGAAATCATTGAGCCTGTCGTTCTTTGAGTTGAAAGCCCGAAGGAATTCGCTTAGCCAAGATGGTGCTTGTCGGCAGAACCGTTCATTCCCCTGCGATTGATAGAACTTAGGAACCACCATGTCTTCCGCATCACATCGCATTTCGTCGAAGCAATCTTGGCACCGTCGCGCCTCTGGCGCGGCGGTTCGAGCGCTGATCGAACCGCTGGAAAAACGGACGCTCCTATCCGGCACACCACTACTAAAACCCGACCACATTGTTGTCGTGATCGAATCGGATCGTTTTACCAATGCGATCGGCGACACGACAAATCTGCCGTACGTCAATCAACTGGCAAGCGGCAGCTTGGTGCTTTCCAGCTATCAAGGTGTCAATGTATCGACGGTCGGTGGAGAGACGAATTACCTCGCGCTCTATTCTGGTTCAGACCAGGGAGTGATCGACAACGCCCGCGGTTATACCTTTACAGGGCCTAATCTGGCGCAAACGTTCAACTCGACGACGGGTTTAAGCTTCGCCGGATATTCCGAAAGCTTACCGAGCGATGGTTCGCAAGTGCAGCAAGCCGGCGATGCCACCTACCTCGATCTCTATACCCGCAACCATAATCCGATGGCCATGTTCACGGCCGTCGGCACGGGTAAAACCAGTGCCGACGTCAACAAGACATTCGAAAGCTTCAAAGCCTTCGCCACTGCCGCAAACACGTATGCGAATCTTCCGACCCTGTCGTTTGTCATTCCAAATAATCTCGACAACACCAACGGATCAAACGAAGCCGCGCCGTTTTCCACTGACACCACAGCCTACGCCGGTCTTCGCCAAAGAGCCGACACATGGTTGAAACAGAATCTCGACACCTACGCTCAATGGGCGAAAACACATAACAGCCTGTTGATCATTGTCGGCAATGAAGGAGACCGCCAGCGCACATTCGCCGCAGGCACCCAGACGATCATTTTCGGCGATCCACGGCTGGTTGTTCCGGGGACCGACACAAACAGCTTTAATCATTACAACACGCTGCGAACCATCGAAGACATGTACGGCAGCAGTTTGCTCGGCAACTCCGCCACAGCTACAGAATTGGACTCCAATGCCGCCGGTCAATTGGCCGCCCCGGGAACGGTTGCTGCCTCGACAGCGGTCCTCACGTCCTCGGCGAATCCCTCTGTGGCAGGGCAGGCAGTTCTAATGACTGCGACGATCAGCCCGACGGTCTCCAATCTCGCCGTCCCCACGGGAACAGTTACATTTCTGGATGGAACCACCGTGATCGGCATCGGTATGTTGAATGCCTCTGGTGTTGCAACACTGTCCACGTCGACGCTTTCCGCGGCCACGCATTCGATTACGGCGTCATATGCCGGTGATGCGAAATTCGTCGCAACGACTTCCCCGATTTTAAGTCAGGTCGTAAACCAGCCTGTCGCGGCGGCAACAACAATCGTGGTAACTGCAGCGGTTAATCCCGCCGTGTTCGGGCAGACGGTAAGTTTCACCGCCACTGTTGCTTCATCCGGAGCGGGAACGTTGACGGGTACAGTTAACTTCATGGACGGTGCCACGTCACTCGGTACGGCAACGCTCAATGCCTCGGGAGTCGCGACATTTTCCACGACATCCTTATCCGTTGCTTCGCATTTAATTACCGGGGTTTACTCGGGCGATGCCAACTTCATTTCCAGTACCTCGCCGACGTTTAGCGAGGTTGTGAACAAAGCGTCGACGACGGCGAGACTTAGTTCCTCTTCAAATCCTGCCACGGTAGGGCAGGCAGTTAGCTTTACCGTAATCGTTGCCTCCACACTGCCGGGTAGCGGAGCGCCAACGGGCACGGTGCAATTTTTGATCGACGGGGCGAATTTCGGCAGTCCGGTAACCCTGACCAACGGTGGGGCGACTTCACCGTCCACGGCTTCACTCGCTGCCGGGAACCACACCGTTACGGCTTTTTATGCAGGCGATAATAATTTCACGACGTCGAATGCTCCCGGTCTGACGCAGGTGATCGGCCAGGCATCTATCGTACGGCCGGATCACATCGTCGTCCTCATCGAAGAAGATCGCGCGGCGAGCGCCTTGGGTGACCCCAATCTGCCGTACTTAAATCAGTTGGCCGCCGGCGGATTGGTCTTCTCTAACTCACAGGGACTCAACACTTCCGCGCAACTCGGAGAGATGAATTACCTGGCGCTGTTCTCAGGTTCGACGCAGGGAGTTGTGGATGATAGCAACAGCTATTCCTTCGCGGGGCCGAATTTGGCGAAGTCCCTTAATTCGACAGCCGGGCTCAGTTTCGTGAGCTACGCCGAGAGCTTGCCGAGCGATGGGTCTCAAGTATTGCAGGCAAGTGATGGAACGCATCCAGACCTCTACACGCGCAGTTACAACGCAGCCGCAATGTTTACCGACGCAGGTACTGGCAAGACCAACGCAGACATCAACAAAACGTTTGACGGTTTCAAGAGCTTGACGGGCCTGCCGAATACCTACGCAAATTTGCCGACGGTTTCCTTCGTCGTCCCGAACAATCTCAACAACTCGCACGGTTCCAACGAGTCCGCGCCATTCGCCACTGATCCCAGCGTCTACGATCTGCTGCGGCACAGCGCCGACACCTGGTTGCAGCAAAACATTGATGCCTACGTTCAATGGGCCAAAACCCATAATAGCCTGTTGATCATTACGGGCGATGAAGGAGATCGCGCGCACAACTTTGCAAAAGGCGTCACCACGATCGTCACCGGTGATCCCCGACTGTTCGTGCCCGGCACTGATGCCACGAGCATCAATCATTACAACCTGCTTCGAACGATCGAAGATATGTATGGCGTAACGCCGCTTGGCAATAGCGCCGGGGTTTCTCATCTGGATGTGAACGCTCTCGGTCAACTCGCGGCACCCGTAGGTCAGCTCACATCGACTACTGCGGTTACCTCCAGCGCGAATCCATCGGTTACGAATCAAGTCGTCACCTTCACGGCAACCGTCACTGGCGCGGGGACGCCAACCGGTTCAGTAACGTTCAAGGATGGTACTAATATTCTCGGCTCGGCATCGCTCAATGCCTCCGGTGTGGCGGTCTATACCACCTCAACGCTTACCGTCGCCACACATTCGATCACCGCGATATATGCCGGTGATTCCACCTTTAAAACCAGCACTTCCGCGAGTTTGTCCCAGGTCGTTACTGCCGTGACTGCCCCGGTGAATGACAACTTCGCCAACCGCATCACTCTCACCGGAACGACTGCAACCAATACCGGTACAAATGTGAATGCCACAAAGCAAACCGGCGAGCCCAAACACGCAGGTGCCACCGGCGGCAAATCTGTCTGGTGGACTTGGACCGCGCCCAGTTCCGGCACCGTCACGATCAACACCACCGGCAGTAGTTTCGATACGCTGCTTGCCGTCTACACCGGCACGAGCGTCAACGCTTTGACGTCCGTCCCCAACGGATCTAACGACGATAATCCCGCAGGCGGCACCTATACCAGTCTCGTGAAGTTCCCCGTCACCTCGGGCGTTGTCTATCAAATCGCAGTAGATGGTTACAACGCATTGGCTGGCAACATCACCCTCCATGTGAATCTGACCGTCCCCGTGCCCACTGTCCCAACAAACGTTACTGCCACGAAGGGCACGGTTTCCGATCGCGTACACATTACATGGACCATTCCCACAGGTGCCACCGGTTTTGAGGTCTATCGCAGTACGATGAACAACAGCGGTACCGCCGTGAAAATCACCACCACCGATGCTACCGGTTCGTTCTTCGACGATCTGACGGCGGCAAGCGGAACTACGTATTATTATTGGGTCAAAGCCAAAAACTCGAGCGGCACGAGCGGATTCAGCGCTGCGGCGTCGGGATATCGACCGTAAATTCGCCCCCTGATGGCATGACTCTAATTTGCTTGCGATGTGCTCGTGCCGCATTCCGGGCATCGGTCTGATGTCGCGCGAAGATCGTATCCGCAAACCGGACACATACCTGCGATTTGGCGTCGATGTCTTCCACGCAGCAGGAACAATTGCCAGATCGGTACGGGCAACGTCAGAAGCGTTAAAGCCCAGTACGGAAAACCAATCGTGACAAACTGAGCTGGCCCGTTGGCGTCAGGCTGAAAGTACGAGCCGCCGGGTGTGCCGCTAAACCAGAAAAATCCGAGCCGATTCCCAAGTGATGCCGGATAGGCGTGTTCGCTCGGTCGTAAGGGATTTGTCACGCGACTGAATTGCCATGATGTGACACCGTCCGGATTGCTGGCGCGTGACCGCCAATAATAGCGCACATCCATCCCACCTCTCGTCGAACAAACATCCACCGCCGAAATGGAATCCCCACCTCGCCAGGGATTGACCGAAGAGAATGCATGCACATCCCTCAAGACGCAGCCCGGTGAGTACCAACTGAAGATCCAAAGCCCCATCGAAATTGCGCAAAGTAGGAGCGATAATCCCGTGACGGCTACACGAAGAACTTTACCCGCGCGGTTCATCAACTGACTCCAAACGGGACAGCGGCATTGGTCGAATGGTGTTACGCATTCCCACCATTGAACGACGCGGGGCAATGGTCCGCACGCGAAAGAAATCCTATTTTGACATTGCCCCTCTGCGGGGACTTGCGAGGAGGTGCCTGCACTGCCCGCGGTGGGAATCGAACCCACACGTCCATTTCTGAACAACGGATTTTAAGTCCGTAGCGTCTGCCGTTCCGCCACACGGGCTGAGTCAAAAAATCATTGTCTTGCAAACCTTGTTTTTAGTCAAATTCGCAGGTTTTTCTGGAGTTTTTGAGGGATTGTTGATCGCCTTTCCGTCGACTTCATCTGATCGCGGCAATAGACACCGTCCTTAGACAGAACGTGAAAAGTGTCAGAATGCATCCCAAATCGCTTTTGTTATAATGATGACCATGGAGACGTTTTTCGATCCCGTGCAGATGGACGATGAGGGACGGTTATTTCTCTCGGCAGCGATCGAGGACTGGAAACCGATTCTGGATCGCGGGATTGATACCGTGATTGATCTGGAAGGCGGTATCGATTATGACGTGCCGACGGTCGTGAACCAGTTTTTGTACGTGTATCTCCCGATTCAGGACGGCGAACTGCCGGATCTTGATCGGCTGCATGCCGTTGCCAAGCTGGGGGCGGAACTGGTGCGTCGGGGTGATCGGGTTCTAGCGCATTGTGGGCTGGGGATCAATCGTTCGGCACTGATGATTGCTTTGATTCTGATGTATTTGGGATTGGATTCCCGTGCTGCCGTCGAACGATGTCGCGAGCGCCGGCCAGGCGCGTTGTATAACGAGGTGTTTGCAGATTATCTCCTGTCAGGGCTCGTAAAGTCGACGCTACGGCCTTGAACGGCGCAAATTGCCGGGAAAGCTTTTCGCTTAAATCGCCAGCGGTTGGAAACGCAACGCTTAAGCGATTCCGTGGGGTGTTACCGCTGGAGGCGGCGCCATTGGCAAATGCATTTTCAAATGAGATATACATTTGAAAATGGGATCAAGCCAATCGATGCGAAGGGCATGATGAGACGCGAACTACATCTTTCAATGTGACCAGTGAAACCACGAACTTAAAAGCGGCAAAGTCATTAAGGTCAGTACGCTTGCGAGCGCGACGTAGCTGAAAAGAATGGCCAGCCGAGATGGAGCGCCGATCTTGTAGTAACTGCTTTGCATTCCACCGCGAAAAATCACCTCGCGGATGCGGGGAAGGGTATTTTGAAATACCCAGAATGCGATGAGAACGCTGGAAACACTGCTGAAACCGCCCATTTGCAGCATAACCCAACCAAATAAAGCCACGCCGGGTATCCATAGAATGGGTGTGATTCCGGCGGCAACGCGTCCACCGTCAAGCGGCCAGATCGGGATCAGGTTGAACAGATTCATCCAGATCGCATACTTCGAAAGCTCGAACAAAAGCGGTTGGCGGGTATAGAGAAATAGCGCGTAACAGCAGAGCGCGCCGAAGGTGCCTGCGATGGGGCCTGCGATGCCGATTACCGCTTCGGCTTTGGCATCCTTCGGGTTCTGCCTCAAAAGAATCAAGGCACCCATAAAAGGGATGAAAATCGGCGGACTCTGCTTAATGCCATATGACCAGTTGGCAACGGTGTGACCCAATTCGTGGATCAATATGAGAAGTACGAATCCGATGGCAAATGGCCAACCCAGAATCGTCGAATAAAAGAACATGCTTATCGCCATCGAACCGCCGGTCTTTAGCAAGGCGGATGCGACGGTATCGCGCCTGAGTCTTGCCGGGGCATAGTCCAAAGTAGCGGAACCACCGTTTCGGGATTGGGGGGCGAATGTTGCACCACCCAGGGCGGTCGCGCGATCCGCGATCATTCGGTGCTCGTTGGTTCCGGTGGGAATCAAGGGCAAAGCCTGCATCCAAATGCGAGCGGCTAGCGCGGGATTCGCTGACTCCTGAGATTGGGCTTCCTGAAATAGCTGGGTGAGACGTTGCTCGAATACAAGCCGATGGCACGTTGAACAGACCAATGCTCCGGAGGGCAGTAACGCGCCACAGTGCGGGCAACTCAGAATCGGGAATTCGCTCATAGGTTGCTAATCTTAGGACACTTCTTGAGTCATTGGCAGGGGTTGGTCTGCAATTCCGCGTTTTGACGGACCCTCATTGAAAACCAACGCATGTGATAAAAAGCGGGCGATGAAGAATCCAATTGTTAAGAGCGCGATCGTCACGTCCGGCATAAAGCGCCGGAATTATCTCGGTCCATCAATGCATCCGCATCAGATCAAGCAAAATGGCCTTGCGAAAAACAGGGCGAATTGTGACAATGTCACCGTCGTCAAACAGGCCTCGGACTTCCCGAACTGGAACGGTTGATGCAGCAGGATAGTGGGTTGAATCTCGCGATAAAAGGAAAGTGAAACATCATGGGCACTTTTGCATTTAGTCCGGTTTGCCGGAGCCTTCGAGTTGTTAGCACGGTCAAGATCGTCATGATTTTGGTTGCGTTGACCGCATCCGTTGGAATAGCGGTGCCCACCCAAGCTGCGATCCAGCTCGGGGATATCATGCCCCTCGGCGCCTCCATCACCTACGGGACGGGTACGCCGGGTGGGTATCGAGATCCACTCTACACGTTGCTGACGAGCCACGGTTACGCATTTAACTTCGTGGGTTCGGTCACCGAAAACGCGACGCCCGCCCTTACCGCTGCGGGGCAGACGCATCACGAAGGCCATTCCGGTTACACGATCCAGAATCGCGATCCTTCGGACCCCATTCAAACCGGAACTTTCTTAGGTGGTGGAGTTCTGGAAAGCCTGCCGGGCTGGATCGGACCCGGCGCGGCAAACCCTAATTATATTTTGCTCACGATCGGCACAAACGACATCAATTTTGATTACTACACAGCGAATGCTCCGAATCGATTGAGCAATCTAATCAGTGCGATCTCAAATCAAACGACCGGACTGCGTCCGAACGCGCATCTGATCGTTGCGGAAATTCCCCCGACTTCCATCCCTGTGAAGAATCCACCCTATCAGGCATTCGACGCGGCAATCCCGGGCATCGTCGCCAGTCATCAGGCGCTCGGCGAGAACGTCTCGTTTGTCGATCTCTATACACCCTTCGATCCCGCGACGGATTTCACGGACAATCTGCATCCAAACCTCCAGGGGTATAACAAGATTGCCTCGGCATTTTATGACGGGATCGCCGCTGTGGCATCGACACCGGAGCCCACGTCACTGGTGTGGATTGGAATAGGATTGTCCGCGTTAATTTCACGCCGACGAAGTCGTAGTAATTAGAATTTGAATTCGACAAGATGATGGACGTCTAATTTTTTAGCGGCCGCGCCGAAGGCACGCGTTTCATTACCAAATGGAAAGAAACGCGTGCCTTCGGCACGGCCGCTAAAAAATCGCAAAGTTCTAAACGTGAATCCACGGCTCACGATACGGCCGTTTCAGCAGTTTGTTTGCTTCAGGATCTCCTGTGATTTCCTGCTTGATCGGATCCCACGCCAATTCCCGCCCGAGTTTCATCGAAAGATTTGCCAGAATGCAACTGGCGGTGGAGATGTAACCTTCTTCGATATCCGCCACCGGTTTATTGCGGGTTTCCATGCAGGAAAGCAAATCGCGCATGTGGCCGCGCACGGCAGAGGCAACGTGTCGCTCCAGATCCTTCTCGGTCTCATCTTCGGGGTATTTCGCGTACTCATACAAGGCTTTACCGTCGATCGTTGCCTTGTCTTTGCCCGCGGGGAAATACTCATAGTGATGGACATCGGCCTTGAGTGTCCCCTTATCTCCGTAGAAAGTTGCGCCCCACGGATACTTGGGATCATTGGCTTCACCCCATGAACGGTGCTGCCAGACGACCTGGAGATCGCCGTAATCGAACGTGGCGGATTGTGTGTCGCTGATGTTCGCGCGGCTCGCTTTGTCGACATATATTCCGCCGGTGGAAGTGACTTTCTTCGGCCAACCCAACCCGAGCATCCAACGCGTCATGTCCAGCATATGCACGCACATGTCACCAACGATACCGTTGCCATATTCCATAAACGCCCGCCATCGACGCGGGTGAATCAGCGAGTTATACGGCATTTTGGGCGCGGGGCCGGTCCACATTTCATAATCAAATCCTTCGGGCGGCGTAGCATCCGGCGGGTTTTCCCCGGCACGCATGTGGTAGTAGCAGTAGATTTCCACCAGCCCGACTTTCCCGAGTTTGCCCTCTTTGATCACCCGATCGCGCGCTTCGATCAAATGCGGCGTGCTGCGTCGTTGCGTTCCGATCTGCACGACTTTCTGATGTTGCCGCGCTGAGGCAAGCATTGCCTGGCCTTCGGCGATGTCGACGCTAATCGGTTTTTGGCAGTAAACATCCACCCCGGATTCCACCGCGGCGATCATCTGCAGCGCATGCCAATGGTCCGGCGTGCCGATCAGCACCAGATCCAGATCCTTCTCCTTGAGCATCTGCCGATAATCGCCGTAAGTCCGGGGCTTTTTCTTCGAGACTTGTCGGCTCGCGACAATTTCCGCAGCTTCGCTCAGCATTTTCTGATCGACATCGCAAAGAGAAATAACTTCGACCGGTGCGACTTGGATAAGTCGCAATAGATCAATCTTGCCGTACCAACCACTGCCGATCAAACCCACCCGTAATGGCTTCCGCTCCGCGCCATAGGCGACGTATCCCGGCAATGCCGAGACGGCTAGCGCTGCGCCAGCGCAACTGGATAAAAATTGTCGACGATTGACAGACGCGGGCCGTGCTGCTTCAACGTTCATGCGGTTCTCCAGAAGGGAAGTGAATCGTTCGTTCGCCGAATTGTAACCGTCGCCTGAAAAGTTTGAAGGGGTCGCTATTTTACCGAAGCCTCCGGAACCGGCATTCCGAGTATCGTATTTTCCCGCGCCCGTTCGGCCAGCAACAGTTCGGCTGGAACAATCTCAAATTCACGGAGTGTTCCGGCATAGATGGCCCACCCATCAAATCCATCCACGACGAGATTCACCCGCATCCGATAGCGACCGCCTTCACAAACGAATCGCAACCCAGGGAGCGCCGGATCATCCTCGCGAGAGATCTCGGTGGCCTCGCCTTCCTTGCGTTTCATTTCGCGAAGAAATTCCCAGTACACGAGTCTCACACCGACCGGCAACGGCAACTTGAAGTGAATCACGCCGTAGGCGGTTCTTCCCGTAGGGCTCAGCCAGACTTGATGAGTGTGCCGTTCCGATTGCTTCAAAGGTTCGGCCATCCAAGCTTGTGGAGGCACGCAGCGCGCCTCGACCGCCGGCACGGTGGCAGGGGTGTTCAAACCGGCGGCATGGTAAAAATCGACTGACCCTGGGCCGGTGTATGCGGTGCCGGTGGGATGGCCTGCACATCCGCTCATTAATGCCAAGAAAAAAACGATCGATCCGGCCGCCAGAATCCGCAAGTGAGTGTTTTGTAGGTCCATGTCCAAGTCTCTACGTTAATACGAGGAACCGGGACCGCCAAGGAAGGTGAAAAACGAAACCGTCGTCCGGAATTGTGACGGAGGCTCACCGGACGGCGGTTTACATGACTAATTATTGGTGATCCGAGTTACTTTGCAGCAGCAGCGGGCGCGGCCTTGCCAGCAGCCACCGGGGCGGTCTTCTGGAAGCTGTACGTGCCACCAAATTTCTTACCGAACCGTTCCACGCGACCGGCGGTGTCCACAAACTTCTGCTTGCCGGTAAAGAACGGATGGCACATATTGCAGATATCGACGCCAATTCGCGGCAGCGTGCTGCGGGTGGTGAATGTGTTGCCACACGCACAGTGAACGGAGCAGGCCTGATACTTCGGATGGGTGTTCGTCTTCATGATAACTCCTAGGGCCGGTCGTGCGTTCGGGCAAAGGCCAAACGTCAGCCGACACAATTAAACAATTTTACGATTTCGAGCCGAGTAGTTTAGCAGGGATATGACTGAGTGGCAATAGAACGCCTCTCTCAGTGAAATTCGACATCTTTGCATTTTTCATCAGAGACCCTAATATCCTCCGTACCTTTCATGGCCAAATCCAAGCACAAAGTTCAGTTTCTCTGCAATCATTGCGGCAGCGTTCATCCCAAATGGATGGGCAAATGCCCGGATTGCGGCACATGGGATGCGCTGGAGGAATATAAGACGCCGACATTTGATGCGCGGGCCGATCGGGCGGGTGCGCCAGCGGGGAGTGATACCGGCGATCTGACTCGGGGTGGGGAAGCGGTGTCGATCGATCAGATTGATGAAACGGATTCACCGCGCATGCCGACGGGCATTGGGGAATTTGATCGCATTCTGGGTGGGGGGATTGTTCCAGGATCGGCGGTGTTGATCGGGGGAGATCCGGGGATTGGTAAATCGACGTTGCTGTTGCAGGTGGCGCACACGTTGAGCGCGGGTGCGTCGCAAAATGGTGCTTTGGTGAATCCCAAGCGGCAGGCGGAAGCGGCAGGCGACGCTCCGAGTCGTTCGGTTGCCGTGCGTAAATCCGCGGGATCCGGTGCGTCGCCTACCGCTTTGGCTTCCGGCTTGCGGGCTGCACTCCGGGCTCCGGTAAAAGTGCTTTACGTCACCAGCGAAGAATCCGCACGGCAGACGGCATTACGCGCTTCTCGACTGGGGATCGGGGGAAGTGGGTTGCTTATTCTCGCCGAAACAAACGTTGAGCGGATCATCAACCAGATTCATAAGAATAAGCCGCAGGTGGTCATTATCGATTCGATCCAGATGATTTATAAACCCGATCTGCCGGCCGCGCCAGGGTCGGTTACGCAACTGCGCGATTGTTGCATGGATCTGGTCTACCTCGCCAAGAGTAGCGGCGTGGCGATCTTATTTGTCGGGCATGTGACCAAAGCAGGCACACTCGCCGGGCCGAAGATTATCGAGCATATCGTCGATACCGTCGTCTACTTTGAGGGGGATCGATTCCACGCGCACCGGATCGTTCGTTGCATTAAAAACCGTTTTGGTTCGACGCATGAAGTTGGATTGTTTGAGATGACGGGCGAAGGATTAAGCGAAGTGACCGATCCGGGGAACCTGTTCGTCGAACAATACGGACCTGGCGGGCCACCCAGCGGCAGTGTGATTACCGCTGCCATGCAGGGGACGCGCGTGTTGCTGGTGGAAGTGCAGGCGTTAACCGCTTCCAGTGTCATTGGTGCCGCCAAGCGAAAAGTAAGCGGAGTGACCAGTGATCGCGTCGCGATGATTATTGCCGTGCTTGAAAAGCGGGCCGAGTTACGTCTTGCCGCAGATGACGTGTTTGTAAATGTGGCGGGTGGAGTCAAGGTTGCGGAGCCGGCGATCGATTTGGCGATTGCCCTGGCGATCGCATCGGCCCATATGAATCGACCTTTGCCGGCCGGCACTTTTGCACTTGGGGAACTTGGCCTTGGCGGGGAAATCCGAAGTGTGCCGCATCTGGAAACCCGCCTTCGAGAAGCCGCGCGGCTTGGATTGGGTAACGCCATCGTCCCATATATCGGCAACACCATCCCCAAGCTCGGGGGCATGTCCCTTCATGAAGTTCGCCGACTTTCGCAAGCCATGGCTACGATGTGAATCGGTTAAACGTCACACCTCCTACACACCGCATTTTCTAGCGAAATGCCCGCTTTACGATGCAGGCTGATTCAAAAATCCGTCGCCGATTTCCCACCCTTTGGATTTGAATCGTACATTTCTGCATCAACCCTGTTGACTCACGGCGAGGGCCGGTCGGGGGATATTCATTCATTCAAAGAAAGGCGCAGGAAGGATCATGGCAACTTTAGTAGACGATATCCAGGAAACCACGTTCAACCGCGTTGAACGCGATCAAGAATCTTCACTGACGATGTTGACGGCGTGCGCGTTTAATCCGCACGCTTCGAGTCCGCCCGTGCGACGAAAACGTTTTACCGCCTTGCCCAGCGAAGCAGACTTTATTCTCTCGGCTTTAGAGGTTGCCCACTACACGGGTGCCGACCGACGTGCCGTTGAGCGATCAGTCCTTCGTACCATTGCCGAATTACAACTGTATAGCGATCGGCCCGGCGACGCGCCCTGGGTGCTTTATACCCGAGACAGCACCATTCGCGGCCTCGGTTTTATCAGCCGACGTCGGTTGCCATTGGGTTACGGTGGGCTTCTGCATATTTGTGGTCCGAACGGTGAAGATCTGTCGGTCGCCTGCACCGTTCGCCGTTGTTATGAAGCGGTCAACGGCTGGTACGAAGGGTCCATCAGCTTCAACCGCGATCAATGGGCGTTCGACCGGGAAAATACTACAGACGCGGATTAAATGTCGGTTTGTTACGCCGAAATTATTGAGCCGGCCTCGCTTGCGAGGCCGGCTCAATAATTCGGAGAAAACTCTCTTACCCACTCCACGAGTTGCTCGTTCTACGAGTGATTCAAATTTCTCTCGCTATCCGACAAGCACTACTCGCGTTAGACTTTGTGTTGTTCAAACCCGGAGGCTTTCATGCGATATTGTGCCGTGCTGCTTATGTTTCTGGCGTCCACTCTGGCAGCAGAACCGCCCGCAAAATTGCCCGCCGATGGAAAGCTTCCTCACATTCAGGTTGATGTGAAGAACAAGCAGGTTCGCGTTGAATGCCAATCCTGCAACGTCAATCAGGATGTCGGGCTTGAGTTTTTTTGCGTTTCGGAGGGGACCAACGAATACGAATCGGTGCTGAGCTCCAGGGCGAAGGGATCGCATATTCATCTGGCGATGCTGATGATCGGGCTCGAGCCGGGCGAGCCGGTGAAGTGGTCTGAAGCGGCAAAGAAATGGCAGCCACCGCATGGACCGCCGTTGCAGATATTCTGCGAATGGGAAAAAGGCGATGAACTCGTGCGCGTTCCGGCGTATCGCTTGATGGCCAATCGCAAAACGAAAAAAGAGGCACCACCATTTACCTGGGTTTTCACCGGTTCTAAGGTGATGGACGATGGGAAGTATGCGGCCGATGCGGTCGGGTATCTGGTCAGCATATTGAACAATGAGCTGACAGTCATCGATATTCCCGATGTGGCGGGTCGAGATTTGGAATCTCGGGAGTGGGATCGAAACGGCGCGCTTCTGCCGACAGTGGGCACAAAGATCTGGATGGTCATTGAAGCCGCCGGACAAAAAGCAATCGCGCCGGCGAACGCGGGTGAGAAAGCTGATTCTACCAAGGAGGATGTCGGTCTGACGATCGTGGCCGTCGATGCGGCAGGCAAAGTAACCGTTGACGGAATGAAGTTGCCTGTCGAGCGGCTTGGCGAGGCACTTTCCAACCGAAGATTGCAAGCCAAAGTGCGGCTGGCGGTGATGCCGGACGCACCGGCGGAGGAAGTCAGGAAAGTGACCGACGCCATTAAGGCTGCGCACGTTGAATTCGGAGAGACCGTTAAAGCACCGTCAAACGCGATCTCAGAGGTGACAACCGACGAGGCCAGAATTCAGAAGATGAAGGCACTTTGGGAGAAAAAGGTTGCCCCGCATAACACGGCTCTAAAAGAAGCCGCACAAGCTCACTATGAGGTGATTGAAACGCTTCGGCACGAACAGCAAAGGCTGATCGACGAAGCCGACCGCATTCAACGCACGATCGATGAATTGCAAAAACAGTATCAGGATATGACCACGCCCCGGCCGGTAACCGGCTCGGATTCTAAATAGCGAGTGACAATCGCAGATTGGTTATACCTACCTGAACTCCATCGCGACTATCGGACCTGCCAAAACCATTTCAATGTACGCAAGCCTCCCGGGAAGAGGCTGGTTCCAATTTAAAGCCCTCTCAGGTGTTTTAAACCACCTGAGTTGCGTTGTTCGTAAACCTGCTCTACCGATCGCTCGATGAAGAAGAGTCGGCCCATGGCGTTGTGTCAGGGGCGTAGCCTTGCCATTGATTCTTTTAATGACGACGGGATCTGTAAATGAAACCGACGACTGACCAGCGGGCAGTGACGCTGCTGCTTTGGATCTTTGCGATCCTGGCGATTGGCCAACTGACCTTACACCATAGCGCGACGGAGACCGTCGACCATGTCAGCGCTCTGACGGCCGGCCATATCGGCGCGCCGGCAGTGCGCACGGATCTGGAATCGGTGCGCAATGACCTGGTCACCTCATCGCTCCTATCGGTCATGGGTTTGGCATTGGGGCTTCTCGGATTCAACACTCTGAATCGTCGGCTCAATCGACGTCGATTGAGCGCTTTGGAAGCGAATGAGTCAAAGCTGTTTGCCCGTGCCACGGTCGACGCACTAACCTCTCACATTGCGATTCTGGATTCCAGCGGAACGGTCTTGGCCGCCAATCGAACCTGGCGCGATTTCGGTGAGCGAACGAATATCCCGCATGCGACGCTCTTCCGAACCAGGGAAGGGAGCAATTATCTGGTTGACTGCGATTTGCTGGCGGGGCGGGGGCATCCGCAGGCGACTGCGGTTGGCAACGCCATTCGCGCCGTGACGGGTGGGCGGCAGGAGGCCACGACGGCCGAATACTGTGTCACTCCTTCGGATTCTCTTGAAAACCACATTGTCGAGCCTCTCTGGTTCCTCGTCGGAGTGACTCGATTCCCAGGTGAAGGACCGTTGCGCGTCGTCGTGGCACATGAGGACATCACCGGCCGGAAAAAAGCCGAGGCGGGTTTACACCGCGCCGCCGACGCCGCCGACGCCGCCAATCAGGCCAAGAGCGATTTCCTCGCCAACATGAGCCACGAAATTCGCACGCCCATGACGGCAATTCTCGGTTACGCCGATATGCTCCTGGACCCCGAGCAGACGCCTTCCGATCAACGCAAATGCAGCCAGACCATTCGCCGAAACGGTGAACATCTCTTGGGCATCATCAACGACATCCTCGACGTGTCAAAGATTGAAGCCGACCGCATGACCGCCGAACGGGTTCCGTGCAGCACGCGGCAAATCCTGGTCGATGTGGCAGCACTCACGCGCTCGCGGGCGACGCAGAAGGAATTGGAATTTAAGATCGTCGTCGACGGTCGTATTCCTGCGCGCATCCAGACGGACCCATTGAGGCTCAAACAAATCCTCGTCAATCTTGTGGGCAACGCGATCAAGTTCACGAAAAAGGGACACATCCTGATTCGCGTATCCTGTGAGGATTCGCTTCCCAACGGCGCGATCCATTTCGATGTCTGCGATACGGGAATCGGAATGACTGACGATCAGATCGCTCGAATCTTTGAACCCTTCACGCAAGCCGATGGCTCCACTTCGCGCCGATTCGGGGGCACGGGACTTGGGCTGACCATCAGCAAGCGATTGGCTACGCTGCTCGGCGGAGACATTCTCGTCCGCTCCGAAGCGGGTACGGGAAGCACATTTTCCGTCTGGGTGGATGCCGGCTCACTCGGGGGCGCGGAAATGATCGATTCTCTTCCTGATCTGGATGCGGAAGATCTAGAAACAAAGCCTGTCACCGAATTTCATCTTTCCGGGCGGATATTGTTGGCTGAAGATGGGATCGACAATCAGGAGCTTTTCTCGTTGCATCTTCGCCGCGCCGGGGCCGAGGTGGTCATTGCGTCGAATGGTCGCGTCGCCGTGCAGTTGGCATCGCTTAAGGGCCCTGAAGGGAAATTTGATCTGGTGCTGATGGATATGCAGATGCCGGAGCTGGATGGCTACGAGGCCACCCGCGAGTTGCGCGCCGATGGCTTCAAGCCGCCGATCGTTGCGCTTACGGCGCACGCCAGTCCGGAGGAACGTCCGCGATGCCTCACGGCAGGCTGCACGGACTTCCTCGGCAAACCGATCACCCGCGAGCAGTTGCTTGCCGTCGCCGCGCGATATCTCCCCAGGAAGTCGGTCCCGGCCAATGAATTGCAGTCCCCGAAAGCGATTCCAAAATCGAGTAGCTCGATTCCCCCAAAGCCAGGCGCGGTTCGCCTGCGGAGTACGCACGCGGCCAATCCCAAGATGACAGAAATCATCAGTCGATTTGTCTCGCGTTTGCCAGAGCGCGTGGGACAAATGCAAAAACTTCTCGAAGAAGAGAATTTTGAATCCCTCAAACAGTTGGCACATCAACTGAAAGGCGCCGCGGGGGGTTACGGATTCACGCCTTTGACGGATGCCGCCGGCCGCGTGGAGGCACGGATCAAAACACACGATGCCTTTGAGGCAATCACCACCGAAGTGCAATCGCTGATTTCGCTGATCGCACAGGTTGAAGGTTACGCGAACGCCGATCCGACGCAGGCCAAGCAACGCGTTCTGCTGATCGACGATGATTCATCAATCCACGATTTAATCCGCGTGAGTCTGTCGAGCGATCCGGTTGAACTGCACTCCGCGTACGACGGGAACAGCGCGCTTTCGCTGGCCGGTTCATTGAAGCCGGATCTGATTCTTCTGGATCTGGAACTCTCTTCCACCCACGGGTTTGATGTCTGCAAGCAACTAAAATCCGATCCGGCCATCGCTCAGATTCCACTGATCTTCATTACCAGTACCAATGGCATCGCCGAAAAGATCAAGGGCTTGAATCTCGGAGCGGTCGACTACGTGACGAAGCCTTTTGATCCCGGTGAAGCGCGGGCTCGCATTCTCTCAGCGCTGCGAGCCAAGCAATTACAGGATCAATTGGCGCGCAATGCAAATGTCGACGTTTTGACGGGCGTCGGCAATCGACGATACTTCGACCAGCGCGCCGCCACGGAACTGTCGCGTTCCAGAAGACATCACCAGCCCCTCGCGTGCGTGATGCTTGACCTCGATCATTTCAAAACGCTAAATGACACGTACGGCCATTCGTTCGGTGATGAAGTGCTTCGCAAGTTGGGTCAACTTCTCACCGAAACCTGCCGCACGGAAGACGTCGCCTGCCGATACGGAGGCGAGGAGTTTGTCATCCTCACCCCGGGCCTCGATCGAAAAGCCGCAAGCGGTTTGGCAGAGCGATTGCGCCGAGCCATCGCTTCGCTCGAACTTCAATCCGAAGGTAAGACTGTTAAACTGACGTGCAGCTTTGGCGTTGCCGAAGTGGATGTGAGCATTCAGTCCTCCGCCGATCTGGTTCGTCGGGCGGATAAGGCATTATATGAAGCAAAACGGGGAGGCCGAAATCGCGTTGTCTGTATGGTTGCGAGAACTGGAACCGTGCCAGCAAAAGCTTAGGACGTATTGTCACGCACAATGAAAATTCGTCGCTTCAGAGCGTTCGCTAAACCAGTTGCGTTGCTAATCCTTACAATTCGCGATAGCCAGGGATTCAAAGGTTGCATTTGCACATCTGATTCGCTGAAATACACAATCAGTGCGTCGGGGATTGCCGGTTGCCGGAGCGTTGGAAATGCCGATCAAGCTGACGTGTCCCAATTGTAGACGATCACTCACTCTGCCGAGAAGCGACGCCAGCAAACCGGCACTCTGCAATGCCTGTGGCCAGCGCATTCAAATCCCTCTATTGCCGCTATTGACTCAAGATCTAGCGAAGCTGGAATCGCCGCCGGAACCGACCCCCAACCCTGGCCTTTCCAATCCACCATCCAACTTATCGCAGGAATCTTCGATTCCGACCAACGCCGATTCCCTTCACCCGCCGCATTCACAGGCCGGTCTTTGGACGGCGGCCGGCATAGTGGCCTTGTTCGCGGCATCGCTCATCGGCTTGGCCGTAAGGGCTCATCTGTCACCGGACTGGGAGACCGCGAATCGCACCGTCATTCTACAAACCCTCAACGAGGCAGACATGGCCATCGTTGCCGGCGATTTACAAACCGCAGCACGCAAATACCAGGAGGCCGAAGTATTTGTCAGCGATCACATGATCGGAGACCCCAAACTACGCGCCGCCGTGGAGGGAGGCTCGATTCAGAAGCGAAAGATTCTGGCCCTGCTGGTCGATCAGACAAGGAGTCTGCCGGTCGTTGAATCGGTCGCCATCGAAAATGAGACGCGTCAGAACACACCCCCGGCTGAAGTTTCCCCATCGGTTGCGATATCTCAACCGTCGACTTCAACGTCAAGCGCGCCGGCTACATCGCATCCCGCAACGGCGCAAAGCACCTCTTTTCTCCACGTTGTAAAACAAGTTCCCGCGACGGAACCCGTGAATGATGAACGAATCGGTGTCGCGATTCAGAACGGCGCGGATTGGTTATTTCGGCGCTTCGATCCCAAGACCCACCAACTGATCGTCGCCCCTGGTCGCCCCCAGGCAGGAAGTAATCACGGCGGGCTCGACGCGCTTTGCGTCTACGCGCTCGCCCAGTGCGGAATGGCCATTCACGATGATCGGTTCGACATTCACAAGGATTCGCTCAAGGACATGCTCACGGCGTTGGATAATCTTCCCATCGAACAACACATCACGACCTATGGCCACGGATTACGCGCGACCGCGCTGGCCCTCCATCTTCGCAAGGAAGACCGCATGGCCCTTCTGCGCGATGTGAAATTGTTGATCAAAAATCAAAAGGGCGGCGCGTACGACTATGCCGACGCCAACGTGTCAGGTCGTTGGGATAATTCCAATTCGCAGTATGGATTGCTCGGTGTCTGGGCAGGGGCCGAATCCGGTATCGAAGTTCCAACCAAGTACTGGATCAGCGTCCAAAAACACTGGGTTGATTGCCAGACCAAAGAAGGGGGTTGGGGCTATAACGTCGGCAGCCCGACTCTTTCCATGACCCTGGCCGGAGTCGCGTCGCTGTTTGTTTGCCATGACAATCTCGAGTTGGCCCAGTTCACGGGAGATGTCGGGCGACCTCCATTTTCACCTGCACTGGCCACCGGGCTTGGATGGCTCGAGCAGGGCGATATCATTCTCGGTAACGGGGATAACTGGGGCTACACGCTCTATGGCGTCGAACGGGTTGGGCTCGCCAGCGGATTTAAATTCTTCGGCAAGCATGACTGGTTCCGAGAGCGCGCTCGCGAAGCACTCGAACGCCAAAAACCCGATGGCTCATGGGGCAACAATGAATTAGACACAGCCTACGCGCTGCTGTTTCTCGCGCGCGGTCGCCATCCCATCCTCATGAACAAATTGCGCTTCGATGGCTACTGGGCCAACCGCCCGCGCGATGTCGCCAATCTCGCTCGCTTTGCCACCAAAGAACTTGAACGACCGCTCAATTTTCAGGTCGTCAGCATCGAGCGCGATTGGACCGATTGGACCGATTCCCCCATTCTCTATCTCGCCAGCCATGTCGCGCCGAAGTTGACTGTTGATCAGATCGACAATATCCGAAAATTCATCGAGGCCGGTGGTTTGCTCTACACCCAAGCCGATGGTGCCACACCCGCGTTCAATCAGTTTGCCACCGAGTTGGCCAAGAAGCTTTTTCCGCAATATCCCATGACGGCCGTGCCGAAAGATCATCTGGTCTATTCGATACTTTACAAAATTGCGCCGGCTCCACCGCTCAAAATGGTCAGTAACGGGATCCGTACCCTGATGATTCATTCCCCTCAGGATCTATCGATGGCCTGGCAAGGTCGGATGGAACAAACCCGCGCTCCGGCGTTTCAGTTTGGTGTGAACCTGTTCCTGTACGCCGCCGGTAAAGGTGATTTGCGGAATCGAGTCGCGTCAAATGCCATCGCAAATCCGCCTGCGGCCACCGGAGGCAAAATTCAGGTGGCGTTTCTTCGCTACGCGGGTGACTGGAATCCGGAGCCCGCCGCCTGGCCGCGCTTTGCCCGCTGGTTCCAGCAGGAAACAAGTTGCGGCATCGAAGAGAAAACGATCGAACTGGATTCGCTCGCTCCCAAAATCGCTTCTCTTGCTCACTTAACCGGTGCGGCTGCGTTCGATGTTACCCCATCGCAAATTGCCGCGGTCCAAAAATTCGTCGATGCCGGCGGCACGTTGCTGATCGACTCCGCCGCCGGAAACGCCGCATTTTCCGGCAGTGTGATGCAGCTTCTATCCAAAGCCTTTCCCGATACATCTCTCAAGAAGCTCCCCGCCGCGCATCCTCTCTTGATGGCCGCATTCCCCGGAATGGATTCACTGGCCACCCTCTCCGCGCTTCGATCCTATACCGTCATCCATCTTGGCAAAGACGTTGGCGCGATCGAATCTTTTTCGCACGGCAAGGGCCACGTTATCTACACCTCCCTCGACATGACCAGCGGTTTACTCGGCACCCACACCTGGGGAATCCTCGGCTACAACCCCGCCTACGCACAATCACTGTTAAAAAACACACTCCTATGGATCGCCGCCGGTGCCCCCGACAAAGCCCCTTGATTCGCAGGTGGCGTGGGCGTCTCGCCCCCGTTTTACAAAGCAAAAGCACGGGCGAGACGCCCATGCCACCAGTTTTTCTCAAGCTCACCATCCGTGGCACGGGCTTCCAGCCCCTGTTGGCGATTCAACCCCTACAACGCCCGCAAATCCGAAATCACCGCATCAGGTCTTTTCACCATCGGCAACCGATCCACATCCTCCCGCCGCGTGACCCCCGTCAACACCAGAATCGTCTTCATTCCCACACTTTTTCCCCCGGCGATATCCGACTCCAGATTATCCCCAATCAACAGACATTTACCTGGCTCCACTCCCAACCTCCCGCACAACTCCTGAAAGAAAATCGCCTCCGGCTTCCCCGTAAAAGTCGGCGTCACGTTCGCAGCATATGCGAGCATCATCGTGAGCGACCCACTCCCAAACTCAATCCCGCGCGGGCTCGGATACACCCGATCCGCACAGATCCCCACCAGTTTCACAGCGCAATCCCGCCGCAGAATCTCCAAAGCCATCCGCTGCCGCGCCTCCGTCGCAAACGCACTCGTCGGCGTCCCCACCAACACGACATCGCACGCCGCCTCTACATCCTCCACCCAAGTCACCTTCCCCTCCAGCAACTCCGCCACCCCCTCCGTCGACAAATTAAAAACCGCAGGTCCGATTCCGTCCGCTAAAGCGGACCCTACGAATTCCCCGCCCCTCGCCAGCACATAATCCACCGCCGCCACCCCTGCGGTATAGATCACCTCTTCCGGCAGCTCCACCCCCATCCGCTTCAACCGCTCCGCCAACCGTTTCGGGCTCGATGTGCTATTTGTCAGACAAGCAAACCGCCGCCCCTCCTGCTGCAATCGCCACAGCAACTCCACCGCCCCCGGCAGCGCATGCTCCTCGTGGTAGATCGTCCCATCCAAATCCAATAACACGGCATCAAATTGATCCAAATTCATAGTCACAGCGCGAGTGTAGTGGGATGAGTGAAACTGTCCAGCAATGGAGGCGTACGATGTGGTATACTCCAGCAAATGGAGGAAAACTTGCCCGAAAAACTGCCACCCACACCTCTTGATTATGCTCGCCCATCGTCCAATGTGCGCCGACGTACGCACCCGCTTGTTTGGACGTTCTTCTTGTTATCTGTGCTCGTTCTAATATGGAGCGTTTTTTTTCCTCATTACGGACATAGTCGACCACAAGCAAACAGGGTCAAGTGCGGCTCAAACCTCCACCAAATCGGTCAGGCAATTGAACTCTACGCCAACGAACATCAAGGCCATTTCCCGGATATGATCGGTGAACTCATGGATCAAGACCTGACGCCCGCCGTCTTCATTTGTCCCAATACAAACCACACGCCAGCCGCCCTGGGCCCGACCACCCAAGCCACCGCTGCCAACATCCACGCGGGCGGACACCTCTCTTACCTCTACCTCGGTAAAGGCTTCACCCGTTCAGTCGCACCCAATGTCATTCTCGCCTACGAGCCATTATCCAATCACAACGGCAAAGGAATGAACGTTCTCTTCGGCGACGGCCATGTCGAATTCATTCGCACTGCCGAAGCCACCGCGCTCATCGCCGAACTCACCACCGGCCACAATCCCCCGCGTCAACCGTCCACCGCCCTAACGCATTGATCTTTGGTGGCGTGGGCGTCTCGCCCGCGTTTTCTAAAGAGAAAAAAGAGCACGGGCGAGACGCCCATGCAACCTTTTACTCCCACGCTTTTTAGCCCGTGGAATCGTTGGGAATTGGGGCGCTTTTTGTCAGGAACGATTCCGTCCGCTGAAGCGGACCCTGCAATTCTGCTACAATCGCCCCATGATTTTCCGCGATCTCGGCCGTCTTGCTTACCGCGATGCCTGGGCTGTCCAGGAAGAAGCACACGATCAGGTTGCAAACGGTGGCGAAGAACAAGTGCTGTTCGTCGAGCATCCGCCGGTGATTACATTTGGCCGTCGGCCGGGTGGCGAGAAAAACCTCATTGCGTCGCGCGAACGTCTCGCGGAGCTTGGGGTTGATCTGGTTGAAAGCGATCGCGGGGGGGATGTCACCTTTCATGGCCCTGGGCAGATTGTCGCTTACCCGATCATTCGGTTGATCGATCACCATCTTTCCGTGGGTGGTTATGTCCGTCGACTGGAAGAGATCGTCATGGCCACCTTGGCCGAGTTCCGCATCGTTGGGCAAAAAGATGAATCCGCCATCGGTGTGTGGGTCAACGACGGCGGCACGCTCGCAAAGATTTGCGCGCTCGGTGTCCGCATCCGCAAGGGGATCAGTCTTCACGGCATCGCATTGAACGTCGATACCGACCTAAGCTTTTTCAACCTGATCATCCCCTGCGGCCTCGCATCGCGACCCGTCATATCCATGCAAAAACTGGTCGGCGATCACTGTCCGCAGATTCAAACCGTTCGCGATGCACTTCGCCGTCAATTCACAAAATCACTCACGCAATTTTAACGCCCACGGAGCTTGCTCCGTGGGAATTTTCCCATCCACGATTCTCTCGTAGACAACCTTTTACTCCCCGGCGACAATGCTTCAAGAGGTAAACACCATGAGATTTCATTCAATCGTCAGCGATCACGAGTCTTCCCACGAGGCGGTCGCGCAGGTTGTTAAAGCGGCCCGAAACGCCGTCAATAATGTGGACCTGGCGTTTGTGTTTTTCACGAGCGACCATCGCGCCGAAGCCGCCGATATTCTGGAACGACTTTGGCTGGAACTTGACCCTCAGTGCATTGTCGGCTGCACCGCCGAGGGAGTCATCGGCGGAGACGCCGAGATCGAGCGATCGCCGGGAATCTCGCTCCTGGTCGGGCAGTTGCCGAAGGTCGGCATTCATCCATTCCACATCGCCGCCGACGATTGGCGACCTGCATTGCTCGGCGATGAACCTGAATTGGCCGATCGCATGGGCATCGGGCCGTTGACCCGGGCGGTGATCGCAGTGGGCGATCCGTTTACCACGCCGCTGGATCAACTGCTAAAGGGAATGAACGACCGAATCCCCGGCGTGCCGTTGATTGGCGGGATGGCCAGCAGCGCGCATGGGCCCGGTGAAAATGTTTTGGCGCGCAACGATGAAGTTCTTATGGAAGGCCTTGTCGGCGTCACATTGAGTGGGCCGATCATCGTTGAAAGTATTGTCAGTCAAGGGTGTCGACCGATCGGTAAACCCATGGTGGTGACCAAGGCCCAGGGGAATATTCTCGAAGCGGTGGGGGGCCGTACTCCGATTGCGGCCCTCCGGGAAATCGTTGATTCCCTGTCGGCCAGCGATCAAATGCTTCTTCGCCGTGGGCTGTTTCTCGGGCAGGCGATCAGTGAATTTCGAGATACTTTCGGGCGCGGCGATTTCCTGGTTCGCAATCTGATGGGTGCCGACGAAAACAGCGGTGCTGTCGTCGTCAACGGCGAATTGCGGATTGGTCAAACCGTGCAATTCCATCTCCGCGACGCCGCCACCGCCGATGAGGATATGCGTCTTATGCTCGGAAATAATCTGGCCAAAGGTTCGCCAGCCGGTGGCCTGCTCTTCAGTTGCAACGGGCGGGGCAAACGCATGTTCCAGGAATCCGGTCATGATATCCGACTCGCCCACGAAATTCGGCCGGAAACGCCGGTGGCAGGTTTCTTTGCCGCCGGCGAATTCGGACCCGTCGGCGGCAAAAATTTTGTGCACGGGCACACCGCCAGCTTCGCCATGTTCCGGGAAGAGTCACGCGATTGACTCGGTGAGGTCAACTGATTTCATGAATACCGATTTCGAGCCGATCTCTCCTCCCCTCCGTCGTGCGCGCCTCACCGCCGACGTGGCGTACTTCCTTCCCATGGCGGTGTTCCTGGGGTTTGTCTGGTTGGGCGGGCACTGGAAATCTCTCTATGCGGCGGCTTACATCGCGCGAGCGGTGATCGTTGCCATGCTGTTGTGGAGCCTTCGCCGTTACTACACGAAGATCCGATGGAATGATTGGTGGCTAGGACTGGTCGTGGGGATTATCGGCATTTTCCAATGGGTAGGAATGCAGCTTTGGCTTCAGAATCACTTCGAGTTTTTTCAACCCGCGAAAGATTTCTTCAATCCTGAAACGACTTTTCCGAATCCCGCATGGTTCTGGAGTTTTGTGGCGGTTCGGATGATCGGCGCGGTGCTGGTCGTTCCCTTCATGGAAGAACTTTTCTGGCGAGACTACCTCTGGCGATACATCATCGCACCGAATGATTTCAAACTCGCGGAAGTTGGGGAACGAGACTGGAAGGCTCTGTTGCTTGTCTCCGGTGCCTTTGCGTTCGTGCATGGCAACTGGGGCCTGACCGCTGTCATCTGGGCGCTCATGGTTGGTCTTTTGCTCTACAAAACCAAAAGTCTCGGAGCCTGCATCATCGCACACGGAACGACGAATCTACTCTTGGCGATATATGTACTACGAACGCATGATTGGAGTTTCTGGTAGTTCCAAGTAGGGTCCGGGCTGCGCTTGGGAAAAATTGGTGGCAGGGGCGACTCGCCCGTGCTTTTTTCTGAAGAAAACGCGGGCGAGACGCCCACGCCACCTAACAATTCTCAAGCTCAGTGCGGACCCTACAAAATGCGGATCGGTGATCATTTAGAAGGAGTTCACCATGTCTCAATCCAATCGCATTGCCAATGACTACCAAACCTATCGCGGTCTGCCCGAGTTGGCCGGTATTACTACCATGGCTGCCGCACTCAATCCGGGTCTTTCGGTCGAACAGTGCGTGCAACGGTTGAAGCGATATCACTACGCCTTCAAACGCCTGCATGAAATTTTCACCGCGCGGCTCACTGCTGAACCCATCTATGAGCTCAAAACCGCCTTCAGCCTACATGCTCATCTATGTGCCGAGCATGTTGCTTCGCTTCGCGCTCGCATCGCGGAAATGCGCGAACCCCCACTGGGGTTGGATATCACGCCGGATACCAATGCCGAAGTATTTTTCGATGAGATACTATCCGCCCCGGACACGCAACGGTTACTTACAGGGCTCTACACCCAGGCGCTTCCCGCCCTCAAGGAAGCCATGCAACGGCATCTGCGCGATACCAACCCGCTGGTCGATCATCCCTCGGTGCGCGTTTGCCGATTCGCGCTGCTGGAAGTAGACGACATGATTCACTTCGGCCAAAAAGCGGTGGAATGCCTTCTTGATGAAAACCACCGGGAGACGATGTCGCCGTGGTTGAAAGCGCTCGACGAAGCTCTCGCCGCCGCGGGTTCGCTGGATGGCTCACAGCCTGCCAGTGGCACACCGGCCACGCGCGTTTATTCGGCCAAGCCGTTCGTCTACGATCCAACGCCGCAGCGCGATGAACGCTTTATCGATCCTTACAATCGTGGCGTCAACGCTGAATCATTTCTCTACGATCCCAAGTTCCCGAAGAATGCCAAAGTATTAATGATGCTCTTCAAGCGCATTCGAGAATTGGATGTGCCGGAGATGATGAGCAGCATTATTTCCGAGACCAAGGGCAAGCCGTGGGGCTACTACAAGGACATGTCGCGTCAACTGTGGGATGAAGCGCGCCATACGATGATGGGCGAAATAGGATTTACCTCGCTCGGCATCGACTGGCGCAAAATCCCCATCACCTGGACCTTCTCGCGAAATCTCAACACGCAGTTGAAGGCGATGGAGCGGCATGCCGTGCTCTTTTTCATCGAGCAGGGATTGATGCCGCGCACCGGGAAGCGCTTTGAATGGGAAGTGGGGATGGCTTCGGGCAATTCACTGGCAGGTTTATTCCAGGACTACGACTGGGCGGACGAAGTGCTTCATGCGGCGATCGGCCGACAATGGTACGTAAAAGAGTTCGCCAATCCGAAGGAAGCTACTGCGTACGGCGATCGATGCTGGTCACAAATCGCCAGTGACTATCGCGAGCTGAAAGAAAGAGGACTGACCGAACATCGAAACTGGTGGCCGGAAGTTTATCTGGCGGCGTGCAAACACTGGAAGATCGATCCCGATCCTGTGGTATTGGCGTTCGATACGACGTACGAATCCAAGCGCGCTGATTTGCAGGAATTGCCGATGTCGGGGTGATACTATTAATCGCTCGCGGACGCGGAGCAGGGGTACGTTTCCGTGATTTTTTAATCGTTTTTTCTCCCCCAGACCGCCCAACTCGTTAATCCCCACCCAATTTCTGACGATACGGAAGACGATGCGTCACTCGCTCGAATTCCGCCATCGTCTGACGATTCCCGCTTCATTTTCAATGGAGCCGCTTGAATCTCGCCAGCTTTTGTCCGCCGCGCCGTGGAGCGTGCAGGATCAGCTCGTTGGGCTGGATCAGGCGACGCAGAATTATCCGAATCTAACCGGTGCGGGCGAGACGGTGGCCATCATCGATCGCGGGGTGGATTACAATCATCCTGAATTGGGCGGTGGATTTGGACCGGGATTCAAAATTGTCGCCGGGTATAATTTTCAAGATAACAACGGCGATGTTTTCCCTTATGACAACGACGGTCATGGCACGGGCACTGCCGGACAAATCGCCGCCAACCCGCACGTAGTGGACGGCCTGCTCTATCAGGGAATTGCGCCCGGTGTGAATATCGTGGCGCTCAAGACCAATGGCACTGCGGATATCAAGGCGGCGCTTGATTGGATTCTCAATCATCGCGAACAATACAACATCGTGGCGATTAATTATCTCGATAAAACAAACGCCGATGAAAACAGCTTTGCCTTTGAACTGCAATCGCTGACTAATGCGGGAGTATTTATCGCCGGGCCTACGGGGAACTATGGGCCATCGAATGCATTCGGGTCGGTGAATCATCTGATCAACCTGGTAGGTTCGGTGGATCTAAACGGTCAGGTCAGTGGCTTTTCACCGCGCGGCCTGGCGGTGGATTTGGTCGCGCCGGGCGGGGGGGTCAATATCACCTGGTATGATGCCGGGCAGCATGAAGACTCGATCAGCAGCGGTACGAGTTGGGCTGCCCCGCAAGTGGTGGGCCCCGCCGCGTTGATCAAGCAAATCAATCCGAGTTTCAATCCGGCGCAAATCCTCGGCATACTTCGTGATAGCGCACAGCTCGTATGGGATCCAACCTCGGGAATGAACTACGCAGAGCTGAATGTGAATGCAGCGTTGGGTTTGGCTTACCAGCGATCCAGCATCGCAGGTTCAACTCCTGCGCCGGTGGGGGTTCCGGTCGTCTCTAATCCGCCCATCGTTCCGACAGTTGTCGGGGTAGTTCCCACTTCCGTACCGACCCCCGCATCGCCACTGCCCGTCCAGACCAACCCTGATTTGCCTTTCACCGGTACTCCTTTTTCCACCGGGCAGACGATTCAAGCCGAGCAATTTGACAGGGGGGGTGAAGGAATCTCTTTCTACTCGCCTTTCGTTTTGAATGCGGCGGCAGAGACCTATCGGCCCGATACCGTCGACTTGGCGTGGACGCGAAAGGACGGCCGAACTTGGATGCTCTCCTCGACGCAACCGGGTGAATGGCTCAACTACTCGCTGAATGTCCGCACACCCGGCAACTACGATCTAACCGCAAGGGTCGCGTCAGTCGGCCTCGGTGGAACGTTTCACTTTGAAGTGGACGGGGTCGACGTCACGGGGCCGATGAGCATTCCCAGTACGCACCATCGCGACAAATTCGTCAACGTCACCCATCAGGGCGTGGCTCTCACTGCTGGCAGCCATGTCGTGCGACTCGTCATCGATCAATCGGGATCCAACGGATTTGCGGGGAATATCAACTGGTTCAAATTCACCCCGACACGAATGCACGCCAGCAGGCACCGCGTCAAAACAAAAGTAACCCGGGCGAATATCACACGGACCCAAAAGCGAATTGCTCTTCCCCGGGCGTTGACAGCGGGCTGAGGCCTAGTGCACTGTCACACTTCTAACTCAGGGTAGTGCCGAATCGGGTGCCACGGGTCGCGGTATTCCGAGACCCGTGCTGTGAGGGTGCGAGGCACAGGTCTCAGAGTACCGCGACCCGTGGCACCCCAAAAATAGATGTTTGACAAAGCACTAGAGTTGTTTGGTTCGGCTGCTTCATTCGGATGGGATTTTCGTCGTTGCTCTTTGAACAAATCACTGACTGATCGCGGGGAAGAATAGTTCAAACGTCGTGCCCTCTCCAATCTTGCTGCTGACCGATATGCTCCCGCCGCATCGTTCAACGATTCCATAGACAATCCACAACCCCAGCCCCGTTCCATCCCGTTCCTTCGTCGTGAAAAACGGTTCGAAGATATGAAGCCGAGTCTTTTCATCCATTCCGCAACCGGTATCGGTGACGCTCAGTTTCACAAAAGGTTGACGCGGCGAGCGGGGATCGGCTCCGGTTCGCGCATGACGAAGGACGTTGGCGGTCTCGATGATCAATCGCCCGCCATTCGGCATGGCATCTCTGGCATTGATGGCCAGGTTCATAAGAACTTGTTCGATCTGGCCAGGATCTGCCCGCACAGTTTCCAGCGATTCTGATTGCCTGAGCTCAATTCGGACTCCATCCGAAATCGTATGGCTGATCATCTGGTGAACGGATTTCACGACCTCATTTAAATTTACCACGACAGGTGCAATCGACTGACCGCGGCTGAAAGTCAGAAGCTGATGTGTGAGTCCTGATCCACGCGCGGCCGCCTTTTCGATCTGTTGTGCGTACTCCCGCAACGGGCTGCCCGGGTCGAGTCGCCGCAGCATGGCTTCGTTGTAACCGGCGATGATCGCGAGGAGGCTATTGAAATCGTGGGCCACACCTCCCGCAAGCCGTCCCACGCTTTCCATCCGCTGCGAATGCAGGAGATGCTCTTTGATCCGGTTGCTTTCGGTCATGTCCGTTGCGATTCCTGTAACCCCCGCGATATGCCCGTCATGGTCGTGAAGTCTCTTCGCATAGATGCAGATATCGATCTTCGTGCCGTCCCTACGTGTGCGGTGAACTTCTATTCCCTCCACCGCCTCACCCCTAATGGCCTTGTCGAAATACATTCGAAATTCGGCGAACTCGCCCGTAGCGGAAAATGGCATTTGATTCCCGATGACTTCATCGGCCTCCCAACCAAACAGGCGTTCAGCACCGGCATTCCAGATCTTCACCTTGCCTTCAAGATCGAAAACCATCACCGCTAGCGGAGCCGTACGGATCAAAGCTCCAAGAAGTTCCGAACTCCGATGGCGTTCCGCTTCGATCCGCTTGAGCTCAGTCAGATCGATCGTCAACGAGATCGCCCCGCCGTTCGGACCGGGAAGAGATGCTGCGATCACATAGACCGGAATTCGCTTGCCGTCGCTTCGCAGATACTCTTTCTCGTACGCTTTGCTGACTCCGGTCTCGGCGATCTCCTTGAAGATTTGCTCGCATTGCGGATGGTAGTCCTCCGGGGCCAGTTTTGAACAGGTCATGCTTCCTGTGCGCAGATCGTCACGGGTATAGTTGACCATTTTCAGGAACGCATCATTTGCTTCGGTAATACGGCGTGTCGAATCCCAGAACGTCACCCCGATGATATTGGCGTCGAAAATCCGACGAAATCGAGCCTCACTATCGCGCACGGCAAGTTCGGCGACACGACGGTGGGTGATGTCAATGTGAGAAATAACAGCACCTCCCGCACCGTGCGATAATGGCGCGACATGCATCGAAAACCATCGACAATAATCGGGTGAATGGCAATCATACTCGACCGAAAAGTGCTCTCTCTCTCCCTTCAAAACTTCAATGAGTTTTTGAGCTGTCTCTTTCTTTTGAATGACTTCGAGATAGTTCACACCGACAGAGCAGCAACTTTCGTCCTCACCGTTGGCGATTCGAAACTGTTCCCACGACTGATTGACAAAAATAATCGTCCCCGACTCGTTCAGAACCGCAACATGGAATGGCAATGAATCCAAGACCGACCGATTGAACTGTTCGCTGTCGCGCAGCTTTTGCATCGCATCTTTCGTGCGCCGATCAGCTGCTCCCATTTGAATCGCGTGGCGGAGACTGTACTGAATCTGCTCGACGGTCAGTTGCGCTTTTGGCAGATAGTCCGTGGCACCCAGTTTCATCGCCGCGACCGCGGTAATTTCGTCCCCCTCTCCAGTCATCACAATGATCGGGGTGGAATTCCCAAGCATTCGAGCTTCCCGAAGAACTTCCAAACCATCCATCCCGGGCATTCGATAATCGATAAAGGCGCAGTCGAAGGAGTCAATTCGGAGTGCTTCAGCGGCGTCGATACCGTTCGCGACTTCGTGGATCTCGGCCTGAATGCCGCCCGATCGCAATGATGCCACGATCAAGCGACGAGAGGCGGCGAAGTCATCGGCAATGAGAATCTTCAATTTGAACCTCTTGCAAATAAGTGAATTCAAGTCCTCGTCGGACGAATGATAACGGATATTACGGAGTTCGGGGATAACGCTTCTTTGTGGTGCGCAAGATTGTGGGTGCCATGGCCACGCAGCTTTCATCCGTTCTCACGACGGGGATCTTTCCGCGTGGCCATGGCACCCGACGCCACTAATAAGCGTAACACCCTCAACCTCTAAAATGCACTGTCCAGGAGAATCAACGTGCGATATCCAGTGAACCACTCTTGCATTGTGAGTGGGTTCCCGTTGAAACTGTGCGTATGGAGATGCAAACATGTCGGGAAAAATAGTGCGAACCCCACCGTCGGCTGAGGCGGCTTTGACGTTGATTCAAGACTTTTTGAAGTTGGCCGCCGACCAGCGCGATGCGCCTGCCGCGAGGCTCTTGATGACCACTGATTCCACGCGCGTCGCCGCGTTCGACCCCATCGGATTGGCAGGTAAAGATTATGCCATCGGCGAGCCTTTTCCCACGGAAGATTCGGTGATCATCCCCGTCGGTTTTGGTGATGACACGGGTTTGCAAGCCAGCGCGCCATTGGTTGTTATTTTAGAGAATGGCGTTCCACGACTGGATGTCAAAGCCACCGTCGAAATGATGATGGGCGGGCAGATTCGCTATGTCGATTCCGACGGAATCGTAGACGAAGAAGACGACGAGCAGGATGAGAATGAAGGCGGTGCGCGTGAATGAAAACCGGCTCCACCGATTTGAGTACGGATTGTTTTTAACAGCCTATCAACGAAAAAATAATCCGGCGCACCAATGCGCCGGATTGTCTTATGTTGTGAAAAACAATTTCCCGATTACTTCGACTCGCGATACCCGGCTGCTTTGGCATCGTCCTCAGACATATACTTGCCTTCCTTGGTTTTGCCGTACCAGCGATCGCCTTCCTTATGATAGATCTTGCTATCGGTGTTGACCCACACATCTCCTTTGTGTGCCGTTTCGGAACCTGCAGCGGGAGTCGAGCCATTCTTTGGCGTCGTCTTTGTTTCGGTCTTGGCAACCTCCGCCGCGCCGATCGATGCCTTTGACTCAAATTTGGCGATCGTCTTTTCAGTCAGACCCGCCTTCGTCAGATCTTCCATCTTGGTATACGGGCGGCCGGCGATGATCTTCTTGGCGGTCACCGGTCCAACGCCGGGGAGCTCTTCCAGTTCCTTTTCCGTGGCAGTGTTCAAGTTCACCTTACCACTGACAGCGGTGTGCGTTCCGTCCGGCGTCCCAGACTCCTTCGCGCCAGCTTGCGGCTTAGCGGTCCTTTCCACTGTCGGTGACGTGGGCTTCTCCATCTCTTTCACGATGGCCGACTTCGATCCTGCCAACGTGACATGCGACTCAAGCTTGGCAATTTTGCCAGCGGAAAGCCCGGCCTTGCTCAATTCGCCGACCGACTTGTAAGGACGGTTTTCGATGATCTTCTTGCTAGTCGCCGCGCCGACGCCAGGAAGTTCCTCCAACTCCTCCGCCGTCGCCGTGTTGAGGTCGATCTTTGCAGTCTTTACTTCCGGCTTCGCAGGAAGTGTTTTGGCACTGGTTTCATGACCGGCTTTGCCACTGATCGTGACCTGTGAGGCAAGCTTTGCGATCTTCGCTTCTGAAAGTCCGGCCTTGGTCAATTCATCCACCGACTTGAACGGCCTGGCAGCGATGATTTTTTTCGCGGTGACCTCACCGACGCCCGGGAGATCTTCCAACTCGGCGGCAGTCGCGGTATTCAAATCGATCTTCGCCACCGCTTTGTCAGGTTTGGAAACCGGCGTTTCAGCAAGTGTTGGATGGGATAAGAACGGCATTCCGCCCATCGTCAGGCTGGCTAAAAGAAGAACGCGAAGCTGACTTTTGAATCCAAGCATGTAGCACTCCTCGGTAGAAATCCCAACGAAAAACAATCTCGCAAAATTGACAAATTTGCCCGCTAGAATATACGCGTCTCGACCCAATTTCAATAAAGACTTGCTTGGCGACTGCAGCGCGTTAACAATGCCATCCGAAATGTGATGGCAGAATGGCTTCAAACGTGAGAGGGTTCACGCATGGGATTGCTGGACAAACTTATCGGAATGGCGACCTTTGGTGGGGCCACATCTACGGATTCGCAGTTGTATCAGGAGCTGATCGTTCCAGATCAAGGCATGGTCAGCAAGGAAAAGCTGTTTCCCCACTGATTCGCACAGAGGTTTTTCAATGCAAACTGTTGTTCACGTCACGCACGAGGCGATTCAGAAGATTGGCGGCATTGGAGCTGTTCTTCAGGGGCTTTTTACCAGCCAGACTTATCTGGACTCCATCAAGCGCAATATTCTCATCGGCCCATATTGGCCCAACGATCAACATGGGGAAATGCGATTGGGTGCCGGCGGCGAAGTTCTCTACAGCAGCCTGGACAACATCTTCCGTACGCCGCTGGCAGCTCGGTTCCGGGAAATTGAATCCCACTACAATGTAAGTTTGATCTACGGCCGACGGAGATTCATCGAAAAGGGGACGGGAGTCATTTCGTCTCCTGAGGTATTGCTGATCGACGTTTCGCGATTTGATCAACACAAGATCGATCATTTCAAATACGCCTGCTATCGAAGATTCGGATTGGAAAGCGCGCGATACGAGCACATTCAAGACTTCGAGCAGTACATGCGCCTCGCGCCCCCGGCGGTGGCAGCCTTGCATGCGATTGGCGCAAGCAGCCCGCTGGAGCCTTGTGTGATTCTTTCGCATGAATACATGGGTATTCCCACTTGCCTGGCCGCCGTACTGGAAGCCGACAAAGGCAATTTTCGATCGATATTCTATGCGCACGAAGTGGCCACGGTCAGGCGGATTGTCGAGGGGCATCCGGGGCATGACACGATGTTTTACAACGTCATGCGCATCGCGATGGCGCAAGGCCATTTTGTCGAAGAGGCGTTCGGTGACCAGAGTGATTTTTACAAGCACGCCTTGCTCAAGTGCGTAAAATTCATGGACGGGATTTTTGCCGTCGGTGACTATGTGCGCAAAGAATTCCGATTCCTGGGATCAGAGTTCTTGTCCGTCGACTCGCAGTTGGCGTACAACGGCGTGCCTTGCTGGAAAATCAGCGTTGAAGAAAAAATGCACAGCCGCAATAAGCTGCAGACGTACTGCAAGAATCTATTGCGATTCACACCCGATTACGTCTTTTCACACGTAACCCGACTCGTACCCAGCAAGGGCTTATGGCGAGATCTGCGCGTGCTGGAACATCTTGAGCCGATCCTTCGCGAACGAAATGAGACGGCGGTGCTCTTTACGCTGAGCACGGAAATTCCCGGTCGTCGCGCGGAAGAAATCCGGCGGATGGAGCAGCAGCACAAATGGCCCGTTGCCCACCGCGAAGGTTTGCCCGATCTATCCAGTGGTGAGGCGGCGTATTACCAGGGTGTGCAGGAATTCAACGCGTGTAGCCGGAATATCAAAGTCGTCTTCGTGAACCAGTTTGGCTGGGAGCAAAAGCTTTGCGGCACGCGCATGCCGGTAGATATGGAATTCATGGACCTCCGCAAAGGCTCGGATGCGGAGTTCGGGCAAAGCATCTACGAACCGTTCGGCATTGCCCAGGTGGAACCGATCAGCTTTGGCGGAATCTGTGTATTTTCCAACGTGTGCGGCTGCGCGGGCTTCGTCGAGAAGGCCTCGCAAAAAGTTTTTGGAGGTTCGACTGCAAACGTCATCGTCGCCGATTATACGGAACTGTCTGAAGGAACCGGCCTCTCGATGCAGCCCGAGCAACTGCTCAATATCGGTCAATCCCAGCGCGATGCAATCGAGCATGTTGTGGCCGAAAAAGTGGCGAGGGAACTGTTCCAGCGCTTGCCGCGCACACCGGGTGAGTTTGAACAATTCATTGATCGCGGGCATGCACTGGCGCAAGAGATGAGCTGGGACGCCGTCGCAAGAGACTACCTGGTCCCCGGAATTGCCCGCGCAAGCAAAGCGCAACGGCTTAAACAAATCGCGTAGCGCATTGTCAGGCCTAGAAATTAGGTTAAGTTTGGAACGGGTGCCACGGGTCGCGATACTCCGAGACCTGTGTTCGTCCCGCACCGGAAGAGCACAGGTCTCGGCGTACCGCGACCCGTGGCGCCTTAAATCCCAGCTTAGACAATGCACTAGCTTTGCAATCCCCTCCCCCCGGTACTCCTGGGCTGTCGCTTTATTTAGCCGGGCCGCTTGCGGCCCGTGTCCGAGGGCTTTGGACAGCCGCTAAAAACGGTTCGCAAGCGACCCGGCTAAATAATTCGACAAGCCGTACACCGGGGGGCGAAAGCTCAGTCGCCAGAACGGTCACGCACACTTTGCGTCGCGCTTCTCTCCGCGATTTCCGACAATAGAGCTGTTGTGGACATGGATGGAAAAAGTTCCATGCTGTGCTGAGCCCACCGTTGGGCTTCCGCGTAGCGGCCGCGATCCAGCGCAATCTGTGCGGATTGGTTCCAGATTCGCCTCGACTCAGGACAGACATTTCTCGCTTGCGCTAAAACGCGTGCGGCCTGAGCAAGATCACCTCTGCGTCGAAGTTCATCCCCCAGGAGCATGTAAGTCATCGATGACTTTGGCTGGACATCAACCGAATAGGTATAGAAGCGTAGCCGATCATTCCATTGCCAGGCATACGTCTCGGTTCGAACGCAGAAGGCCACCAAGAAAAGTGTCAGACACGCGACGCGAGATCGAGCATTGATTTTTTCAAACGCCATTGCGACGAGAATGCAAACGAAGACCGATGGCAGATACATCAATCGTTCGCCGAAAATCGTACCGATGATGATGATGTTGCTCGCTAGAAAATAGGTCGCCGCCAGGCATCCAACGCAAAACAGAATGATCGCCAGCCGCTTTTTCACGGCGACAATCGCGGTAATCACAAAGGCAAACAGCGTGATGATTCCGATCCAGAGAAATGGATCGCTCGCACGCTGAATGGAGGTGAAGACATTCGCGCTGTAATCGGGTGCCAGTCGCCAGGGGGCCATAAGCAGCGCGGTGTATCGGCCAAGAATGGCGATCGGAATCAACCCCCGATCCACGCCGACGCTCTGAACGATTGGATTGATCGATGGATCGATAAATGATTTGTCCCAAAACCAGGGGGCAATCGAGTTGCGATATGAAACGAACACGGCCAACGATCCTGCTAGAAGGGCGGTGAGCAAAAGTGCCGCGCTGTTTTCCGACGAACGCCACCGACGAGATTGCAGGACGTCTTCGCTACCGCAGGCTGTCTCGACGGTTCTGAATAGGTTTTGAAGGATAAGCCACCCGAGCAAGATGACCGGCAGTAACGTGCCCTGCTCTTTGCTCATCGCCGCGAACAAAAAACACCCGGTCACCGCAAAAGCACGAGCCGTCGTCATTTTCCGATGAAGGACCAACAGCATTGCCGCCAGAACCCCGATCGCACACATTTCTTCGGCGCGTCCTACGATTCCCGCCACGACTTCCACATGAATCGGATGGCTCGCGAACAACAATCCCGCGACCAATCCCACACGCGTTGATCCACTTAGTCTTTGCCCTAACCGGGCTACCAGCAGGCAAACCCCCGCGTGCAAAAGCAGATTTGCCAGATGGAACGGCCATGCCTTCCCGCCATGGAGCCAATATTGAACCGCGTACGAAAGCGACACCACCGGCCGCCATAGATTGTCGACGGAACCGTTAAAGTAATCCGTGGTAAGATATTCGCGCCACCGACTCACACTCTGAAGGCGAGGATCTTCGCGCGCGATAAAAATATCATCGTAAATCCATGTCCCCGAGAGATTAATCAGATAAAGGCCGGCGCCGAGCAGGGCCGGTAGAATCCAATATCGATGTTTCAAAAAAGTGCGGGCAGATTGCATGAATCGAGGTATCATACCGAACTGCTGTGGAAATTGGATAAACCGGTTGCCGTCCAAACGCACGTACGTTTGCGGAATCTCGTCACTCTGATGTCCTTCCAATTCGGAGATGTCTATGCGGTATGCGATAACCAGAAACACGATCGGAAGCGCGACTCGCCGTTTTCAACCCAGAAAAAACCGCGGGTTTTCCCTCGTCGAATTACTCGTGGTGATCGGGATTATTGCGCTGCTTATGGGGATGCTATTGCCCGCGCTCAAAGGCGCTCGGTTGCAGGCGAACAGTCTGGCTTGCAAGGCAAATCTGCGCAGCATCGGGCAACTGCTCATCATTTATGCCAATAACAATCAAGGAGTGCTTTACCCTATCGGCAGTGTCGTGAAACCCGGGGAATTCGGTCAAGTCGGGTATTATCGCACTTTGGGAAGCATGTCCCGATACGCGGATGGCAGCATCGTTCCGCACGAAGGTCGTTGGCCGGTCTATGTATTCGACGAACAAGTTTGGAATCCCCGCGTGATGTATTGCCCGCAGGATCCTGACGTGAGGACCGATCCAACCGGCGAACAGCATTCCTATCTTTTGAATCATCATATCGAAGAATCCCCCGCTCGCATGATTCGTTATGGCGGCCGCGTCGTCGGTTACAGCGGGGGTGAACTGATCATCCGCTCCCCTTCGGAATTGGTCATCATGGGCGAAAAACGCACGGCGGCTGGCGATTACTATATGGAAGAAGGCGATTTTGACCCGCCGCGCGAGATTGTGGAAAAGTATCGTCACGGCATCAAGCTCGGTTCGAATTACCTCTACTTGGATATGCACGTGGATACCGTCCCGCCCAAGCAAGCAAGGGATTCGGTCGATCCCTGGTCCCCGCTGCCGGGAACCGCGACCTCAGCCCCTTGACCGGACTCGCTGAAATAAAAAAAAATGCCCCCGGGCGACGCGCGTCCGGGAGCTTTCGTTTCAATTCCGAGTTGACTCGCGATCAACCCCCGGCCAACTGGGCTTCAATGTCGGCAATCAACTTGGTCATTGTCGCTTCGATCGTCGCTTGTGCGGCGGCGATGGCGGGCAGATCCGCAGAGAGCTTCGATATTGCCGCATACACCGCCGCGATTGCATTGATCGTGGACTTGATCGCAACTTTGTCGGCGGTCACGGCCCTTAAACCGATTAACTTCACTTATTTCATCGGGATGATTTACAATGGATTCTCAAGCTCTGAATCAATTCCGCATGATGTCGTTGATCTCACTGAACCGGATTTCAAATGCACCGAGGAGCGGTTCTTCCACGATTAACTTCTGCTGTTCAACCCGAAATCCGTTGGCGTAGATGACCCCACCCGTGGTCGTGTGGATGAGCCAGGGCGCTGTGCGGAGATTGGCATTGCGGTAGACGATGGCGGCGGTTTGCGTCGTGTTGTCGTAACGGGTCACACCAAATACCACTGAGTTCAGCTTGGTCTTTCCGGCGGCAATTTCCTGGCACTCACCCTCAATGAAATCGCCCGCCAGCGTTAGCAATCCCGGGCCTTTCGTGGAGAGTTTGGCGGTATTCAACGGGTGTAAAATGACGCTTGCCACCTGGTTGCTCGGCACGGAAAGTTCCCGGCGATCCCGATACGTAAACGTGAGCTTTTCAGCGTTGGCAACCTTAGTCGAACCCGGAAGAAACGTGCCATCAGCCAGCAAAAGACCGTGAGGGACGTTCGGCAGCTTGGCCTGCACCAAAGGATCGGCAGGCGGATTCACCACACCGGCGGGGGGCGTGTAATAAAACTGGTCCGGCGCAATCACCGTTTGAGGTAGAGTGCTTGAAGACCACTGCAGTTTGCAGGATGGATTGACACCCCCTGCAACAAAATTCACCTCGACATCATAGCGTTTATCCATCACCAGATTGATCGTACAGGTTCGCGGAACCCGACTGGCGGTGTCGACGATTGTCTTCCCGTTAATGATCAATTTGGCGGCAGCGCTGGCGTTGATCGAAAAGTGATACGCATCCGTGGTCGGCGCTAACAGTTGACCGGTCCATCGAATCGAGAAGTTCTCGGCAGGGATGGCTGGGTCGGGGGCCAGCCCAACCCAATCAAAATCAATGTTAGGATCAATCTTCGTGGTTCGTAAATCCTTGAATCGTGGATCGGCGAAATACTCCCCTTTCAAACCATGAATCGTCACGCGAACGTGATCGAAAACGGAAGTAGCCAACTGATCCGCCCGGTTGCTGGAAACAAACATGCCAATGTACGCATCCCGCAGCGCTTCCATCGGCAGATCGCCGACAAATTCCCACTTTACACCATCGACCGATCGCGCGGCGACCACCCGCTGATTGATTTTCGCCAGCTTAATCCAGTACGGTGCTTTGATTTTCGGACCGGCCGCCGCCGGATCAATGACTGCAGCAGAGTCGAGGTTCTTGCGGTGGTAAAACTGAAACCCATCATCTGCCGTCAGTGCGATTGCGCAGAACCGCTCGCCGGGCTCCAAACCCTGGCGGATCATCAGACCGGCCTTGGCGTGCGGATCAAGGCGGGGCGACTCAGGATCAACTGGAGATAGATTCTGAATCCGTGCAATGAGCTGTCCATCCGCGGGCAGACGATGGTAGACGTAATGAAACATTTCACCGCTATCACCCATCGGGGTGCCCTCACCCCGCAGCGTAAATTCGCCGGCTGCATAGTCCGAATTGCCCAGGACGCCCATCGCTCCGATATCCTGAACACCCCAGTCGCCAGCCAACACTCCCCCGCTCAAAACCCCACCGGTGCTGCGGCGAAAAACCATCTTGTCAATATCTGTCAGCGGAAAAGAAAGCGAGAATCCATCGGCGGCTGTGGGGACCAATTTGACCGAGCCATCTGTTTGGAATTGCAAGTTGCCTTCAAAGGCCTGGCCGTCCTTGGTCTGCAATACTCCCGCGCGAGCCAATGGTGTCAGCAGGAAGAAGCTTACGAGGATAGCAAGGGTTATGCGGCGCATTGGGTTACGATCATATCGTCGGGAATCGACAAGGGTACTTCAAATTCCGGATTTTCAAGCTGTCGCGTTGCTCGGGAAAGCGTCAAAGACGTCAGGAAAACAAGCGACGGCACCAGCGGTGAAATATGCGTTAAACGGGCCATCGGAAGATTCAGATACATGCAAATGTAAAAACCCACCCAAGCCGTGGGCAACCAGCGATCCGCGAAGAACTTCAATTCACGGCCCTGATGCAGAAAATCCGCGGCGGTCAGAACCGCTGCAATGCCCAGCAATAACAGATCATAGTCAAAATAAAACGGCATCAATAATGGCATTGCGATTAAAGTACTCGCGATCACCAGCCCAAGGTTCCCTCCCCCCGGTACTCCGGGAGGAGGGTTAGGGTGAGGGGTCTTCGGCTGTCCTCCCCAATGCCTCTCGAAATCAAAAGTTATTTGAGTTCCCATTCCCTTCCGAAACCTCCACAGCAATCTCCCCACCCCAACCGCTGTAGCCACCATGCACCCCGTCGACAAAAACCGCACTAAACCCTTTACCGGCCCAGCCTCCCCCCATTGCAGCAGCGTCCTCCAGAAACCCTGAAACGTCGCATGACGTTTCCACGCGTAAATATGCTCCTCCTGCAACCACCGAAGGTTCGCCGGCATCTTAACGAAGAAATCCGTCAATGACCCCGGCAGTGTCAACACATTGAGCAGAATCAGCAACACTCCGGTGATCACCAACCCAATTACAGCCCGCCAACCCATCGTGACAATCAACCCGACGGCCACAACCGCACCCAATTGCGGCTTATAAAAAAGAAACCCCGCCAAAAGGCCCGCTCCAAATGCATGGCCCGACCGCCAACAGGTCACCACACAAGTGAGCATCAACAAAGAAAGAAACGTATTCTGCGCATGCACCAGCGCCTGCACCGCCGGCATGCTCGTGGCCAACAAAATCAGAATGAGAGCAGTCGCCTTATTCCCCGTAGGGTCCGCTTTAGCGGACGGAATCGCTCCGGTAGTGACCCCACAAAGCATTCGACTCATCATAAACGCCGAAAGCACCAGACACCCCGCGCTGAACGCATACCAAATCTTCAAGGCCGTTGGATACGACCATCGCGTCAGCGGTGCAAAAATCCACGCAAAAAACGGCGGATTAAAGATCGGCCCAATCCCCTGATCCAAGTCCAGTCCGTGATCGCGCGCCAGTTGCCGGTCAAATCGCTCGATACTTTTCAAGTCATAAAATTCAACCGAACGGCCTTCCCGGGCCAAGGTCCCCGCGATGTACCACGTTCGAAAATCGTACCCCAGCATATTCCATCGCAACGCCTTCGACGGCTCCAAAAATGAGTTGCTCGCGATCAGCGTGACCAAAAATAACGCCATCGCCAATCCACCCATCCAAAGCCGGCGATAAATTGAAACAGCACGCATACCCCTTTCTATCGACCGCGCTGACATTCACTTCCGACCTGGACTCCGATAAATCATTATCGGACACGCGGCTTGGTCACTTCAGTGTCCATGTCCCCTCATTAGTCTTCAAACCCCGAACCGGATAAGATACAAAAGTGACTCATTCAACACAGATTCAGACCGAGATCGCCCGACGCCGTACTTTTGCGATTATTTCCCATCCCGATGCTGGCAAAACCACACTTACAGAAAAATTTCTGCTCTACGGCGGTGCTGTCCAGCTCGCCGGCTCCGTGACTGCCCGCAAAAATCAGCGCGCCGCCACTTCTGACTGGATGGAATTGGAAAAGAAGCGCGGCATCTCCGTCAGCTCCACCGTTCTTCAATTCGATTACAACGGCCATCGCATCAATCTGTTGGATACCCCCGGTCACAAAGATTTTTCGGAAGACACGTATCGCGTGCTGACGGCCGTCGATGCCGTCGTCATGGTCATCGATGCCGCCAAGGGCATCGAAAGCCAGACGCGCAAGCTCTTCGAGATCTGCCGACGGCGGGGCGTCCCGATCTTTACGTTCATGAACAAACTGGATCGCCCTTCACTTGAGCCTCTGGCCTTGCTCGATCAACTCGAAGAAGTGCTCGGCATCCATGCCTTTGCCATGAATTGGCCCCTCGGAACCGGCATGGATTTCCGAGGCGTTTACGATCGCTTGAGCAGCCAGGTCCATTTGTTTGAGCGGACGGTAGGGGGTGCCTATCGCGCGCCGGTGTCGATCCATGATCTGTCCGATTCGATCGTTCGCGAAAAGCTCAGCGATGAAACGCATGCAAAAATCGTCGAAGAGCTCGATGTATTAAGCGGTGCCGGTTCGACGTTTGATCGCGAAGCCATCCTCGCCGGGAAATTATCCCCGGTGTTCTTTGGCAGCGCCATCAACAACTTCGGTGTCCAACTGCTCCTCGACGGCTTTCTCGAATATTCCATTCCCCCTCGCCCCCGACTCGTCGGGCAACAGATGCTCGCGCCGGATCACCCGAATTTCTCCGGTTTCGTCTTCAAGATCCAAGCCAACATGGACCCCCGGCATCGCGATCGCATCGCCTTCGTGCGGATTTGTTCCGGCACTTTCACGCGCGACATGGCCGTTACCCACGCGCAAACCGGCAAGCGAGTTCGCCTTTCCAGCGCGCACAAACTGTTCGGGCGTGATCGCGAGACGATCGATGAAGCTTTCGCCGGTGATGTCATCGGTCTGGTGGGACATGCCAACTTTGGCATCGGCGACACCCTCACCGAAGACAACAGTATCTTTTTCGATGAAATCCCCCGCTTCGCGCCGGAGTGCTTCGCGTTTCTGCATTGCCCGAATACCTCGCAATCCAAGCAGTTTCGCGAAGGATTGGATCAGTTGCTTCAGGAAGGGGTCGTGCAGTGCCTGCAGGTCAAAGACTCTAATCAGCGAGCCCCTTTGTTGGCAGCGGTAGGGCCGTTGCAGTTTGAGGTCGTCCAATATCGCCTGCAAGCCGAGTACGGCGCTGAATCCCGCCTGGAATCCGGCAACTGGGAATTGCTGCGCTGGGTGTCCCCGTCGACTCCTCAGGAAATACTCGACGCCGCCATCCTCCCCAGCGGCTCCAACTTCGCCTTCGACGCCAAACAGCAGCCCGTCATTCTGTTTTCCAGCGACTGGAAGCTCAAATACTTCGAGCGACAACACCCCGGTATTCAGCTCTCCGATGTCCCCTTCAAAACCGCCACCGATAAATCCAAAGCAACCGCTTCTTCGTCGGGTCTGCTTTCGCGGCCTGAATCGTAATCAAAAATACAATTTAGGCACATATAATCACAAATAATCACAGATAAAGGAATAAGAAATAGTTTTTTGGTGCCCCGTCCATTGTCCCAGTATCATTGCTTGAACTGTCCCCTTTCCTGGCTCCAGGGAAAGCTTGCCCCGAAAGAGAAACGCCGCTTCACGCGCCACGGCAGGGGCAATGCGCAATGCCGATGGCACGTCGCGGGTGTGCGAGAAGATTTGGATTTCGTCGGTGGGTTGCAGTGTCAATGGCTGGTCTGATGTCATTGAGCAGATAGGCAAGTTGACGTAAGGGTTCGGTGTCTCGCCCGCCGAAACTATTTGGTTGGAAGTTTCTCCCCCCCCATTCTCCTAAAACTTTCGCCGCTTCGGTGTGTCGAACGAACTGTCCCCTGGGTTTGGTCCGTCTCACGAACCGCAAGAAAGCGGAGCATCAAATATGCGACCGCGAACGCTGAACTGGTTGAAGATTGTACTTTCTATCGTCTTCCTGGCGGCCAATCGGGTGACCCTCACCAACGCACAGCTTGCAGTTGGGGGATCCGAAAAAGCATCCGGAGTTTGCCAGCGTCGCTTCCTGACTTCAAGGGCAATGTGGTGGCGGTGCAGACTGCACCTTATTGGGACGACGACCTGGACGCGCTGCAACAGCGGATGGAGAAATTCAACGGCAAGATGGATCGAGAGGCCAAAAAAAATCCGAAACTGACTTCGGCGGAAAAAGAGGAAGCCCGCAAGAAGGCCAAGGCGGAAGACTTCACACCGGAGGAGTTGAAACGGATGAAGGGCATCTCCAACGGGGGCTACCATTATCTCGGTGCGACTAAGATTTTGGGACCGATCGGAAAGGCCTTTGCCGAGGCGATGGTG
>JBBRMF010000001.1:0-68865 GCA_038230975.1 Tepidisphaerales bacterium | reverse complement strand
CGACGTTGTCGCGCGCGGCGATCAATTCTCCATCCACCTTCAAACCTGCGGCTCGGGCATGGCCACCCCCGGCAAACTGCTCGGCGAATTTGGCGACGTCCACCTTGCCTTTGCTACGCAGACTCACGCGGATCGGTCCGGGTTCCTTCGGCTCTGTGAGGAGGATAGACACTTCCACCGTCGCGATCTGCAACGGGACATTAATCAGCGCCTCGGTGTCGGGTGGGGTTGCGTGGGTGGCTTCAAAATCCGAATTCCGCACGACCATCACCGCCAGGCGATTGTCGCTTAAAAGTTGCATCGACTGCATCACCCGGGCTTGAATCGCGATTCGCTCGGCTCGCTCATTCTGATAGAGCAGTTGGTACATTTTGTCGGTATCAACGCCCGCTTCCATCAGTATTGCAGCCAGCCGCATGGTATAGGGGCGCGTGTTGGAGAACTGAAACCACCCGGTATCCGTCGCGATCGCAAGATAAAGTGCCGTTGCGATCGAGGCGTCGAGCGGAATGTCCCATCGCTCTAAAAGCTGTGCGACGATTTCACCCGCCGCAGCCGCCTGGGTGATGACCAGCTTCTGGCTGGCCCAGTTTTCTTGAGTGAGGTGATGATCGAGGACCAGCTTCGGGACGTTCCAACCTTCAATCTTTTCGCGAAGACCGGGAAGCTGCGACCAGGTTCCGGTATCGATCACCAATAGACAGTCAAACGTTTCAAGCGATAGCGTGGCTGGCCAACCCGCATCCGTATCGTGGTACACAATCCCATGGTCTTTATAGACAAACGCGTATTTGCTCGGCAGGCGGCTGAGCAGCAGCACTTCGGCCTCGATGTTCTTTTTCCGCAATCCCATCGCCATCGCAGCGGTGGAACCCAGTGCATCGCCATCCGGACGCACATGCGTAGTGATTAAAACTCGCTTGGCGCGAGAAAGAGTTTCGAGAATCGGTTGATAGATATCGGTCATATTTTCTTCCAGTCGCTCGCGGCTTAGCACTCCCGCATCCGCGGCGCATACAGTGAATTTGGACAGTGTCCTGAATGGAGCGGCCAGCCATCATATTCGGAAACGAACCGCCATGACTGTGCGACTTGGTGAATTTTCAATGGATTGTTTTTGATATAGGTAATGGTGCGGCGGATCTCATTGGAGTGATCGAGGTTAATGGGCGATGGGTTCGGCGTCGGCATGTTGATGACGCGTTGAAATATCCGACAAATCCCGCGCGAGCTGCGCTTTGAGCGCGTTCAGCCCGGAAAACTTCTGTTGATCGCGAATCCAGTCGAGTAGTTCGACGCGGATTGTCCGGCCGTAAAGATCCCCATTAAAACCAATCAGGTGGGCTTCGATCTGACGATTATTATGGCCGAACGTCGGCATCGTTCCGATGCTGATCGCCGCGGGGTAAAGCGCACCGTCAAGCCTCACCTGGCCGGCATAAACACCGTCGGCAGGAATGAGTTGATCGTCACAGTGTATGTTGGCGGTGGGCATGCCGATGGAGCGGCCACGCTGGTGCCCCTTTACGACCGGGCCTTCCAAAACATAGGAGCGGCCCAGGCATATGGCCGCATCGCGGACGCGACCATGCGAGAGAAGCCAGCGAATCAGCGAGCTGCTGACCTGTACCACTTGCAAGTTAAGCAGTGGCACGCTCACTGGGTCCAGAATTTCCAGACGCACTTTGCTGTCGGCCATCCACTCGCGAAGTTTATCGATATTTCCGCCCCGACCTTTTCCGAAGGTGAATGAACTTCCCTCGATCATGTGCGTGGGTCGGACTTCATCCCGCAGGATCTTCCAGAAATCTTCGGCCTTCAGATTCAGCACTTCAGGAATGGGTGGCAACGTCACCAGATAGTCCACTCCGGCAGCCGATAGAAGCGACTGCTTGATGGCCGGCGGAGTGAGGCGAGGAGGCGCAATTTCAGGCCGAATGACCGTCAGTGGGTGCGGTTCAAATGTAACCACCGTGACCCCACTTGAACCATGCGTCTGGCGCAATGACGCCGCAAGGCGCAACAGGCGATCGTGACCGCGATGGAGCCCATCAAAGTTTCCGACGGACAAAATGGTGCCCGGAGGTACTTGCCGCAAGCCCGACAACCCGGACAAAAACTCAGTCATCAACAAATCCTTATGAATGCATCGCCTCACGCATTTCTATCGACTGCACGGGACTCCAATTCGCGTAACGCGAGAATATCCCATTCACGAGGCAGTCATTATTTTAGCAGAATTTTCGTTTCATGTTTTTTCGTAGCTCGGTCCGATAAATCACGATAGCCCCGAGGATGTTCTCGCGGGTCTGTCGAGATATTAAAAGACCCTTGAAGGAGTTGCCATGATTGGGAAAAAGATGCTGATGTGGTTCGGTGCCAGCCTGCTGTCGGTTGCGACGATTCCGGCGATCGGTGCGACGTTGTCGCACCGCGCCAAGTTGCACGCCATCAAACCAGCGAGCCACGGGATCAAGCTCATTCACACGGCTGCCAAGCGATCCGTAAAAACTGTCTCCCACGTGAAACATACTTCGCTTATGTCGAAGCATTCGAAGAAGCTGTCCCATGCGAAGTTGACGAAGAAATCAGCCTCCGCGTCGACCGGGATGGGTGTGCTGGCGATGCACAGCGGTCATGCAACGCTGGTAAAGCACAATGCCCCTGCCAAGCGAGTCGCCGGTCACCTCCTCGCTGCAACCAGCAAGGTCAAAACGATTCACTGATCTCGCTGTATTTCGGAGGGTCGGCTTTAGCGGACCCTACAAAAGACATTTGCGAAAAAGCCCGGTGCATTCTTGCACCGGGCTTTCTTTTGCCTTCAAAATTCAAATTACTGCGAAGGTGGAAGTTTCGCGATGAAGTCAACCAGATCTTTTGCCGTTGGGCTTTCTGCGGAACGCACGTAATAGCCGCTGGTGGCGACACCCGTACAGAGACTTTCTTCCAGCGTGAAACCCAGCACGCGTCCGAGGCAGAATCCGGCGTTGAAATGATCGCCGGCACCGGTGCTGATTTTAGGCTGCTGCACGAACGGGCCGGCAAACTGCGCGGTGGCAGTCTCGGTTGCGGCTGCCGCGCCGCGGCGGGGGTGCACGACGACGCACGAAAGATTCAGCTTCTCACGAATCGCGATGGCGCTTTCCTCTATTGAAGCTTCCGGGTCGGCGCGACCGGGCAACCCGAGTACATCCCCCACTTCACCGGCTTCTTTCAGGTTCAGACCAAGGATCACGTCGACTTGCTCCTGGAATTGGGTGAGCGTGTGCAGAGCATCTAAAATATCGGCGTGTGTTCGCTTTTCCGGGTCGGCCAGGTCGACGAAGAATTTTCGTTCGCCGCGTGAAATGCCCGGGAAAATGTCCGTCAGCATTTTTCGCCAGATATCGCTCATGAACGGAAGCATGGTCCAGTTAACCATTCCGATTAATTTGGAGTCGGCGACGAGTGATTTCAGTTCACCCTTCCCGACACGGGCAACAATGTTATCCCAGTTGATGTCCTTAAGAGATTCGTGCTTGCCGAACATCAGTTTACCATCGTCAAACTCGAGGGCATCCGTGTGGCCGGGTTGGGCAATGCTGATGACCTTTGCGCGCTCGGAGAATTCCGTAAAAACTGGATCGAGGTTGGGGTATCCGAGATTGCCGATGTAGGTTACCTGCATGCCGATGCTGGCCAGCGCGTTGGCCATGATCGGGCCGTTGCCACCCAACTTGGTCTGCTTCACGACCAATTCATAGTTGCTGGATTGGCCGGAGGCACTTTGAATTTTGGAGCCAAGTGCTGCGATGGTTTTGATCGGGTCGAAACGAATGTTGTCCTGCCGTTTGTCCACAACGGCAATAATCTCATCTACAAAACCGTCGAACCCAACCATCGCCGGAAGCGATTGCAGCGACGGTATCGCAGTATTAAGTTTTGAACTGGTCGAGGCGCAGATTTCTTCGCGGGTGGGCTTCATGGTTTTGGTCCGTCGGTTGGCGAGGGCATTTCACCCGGCATGGGTGCTTCAATTCACATGGACGAAGCCGCCCATGCCACTGAAAACGAGGGGCTATTCTCGGGGAAGCGGAGGAGCGACCGTCATTGAAGGTGCGTAGCGAGGCCCATGATAGGTCACTTCCGTGGTCGGGGGTTCGACGATGACCCAGAACGGCATAAACACCGCATCGGCCACTAGAATCGCCGGCGAAAGGGCGGAGTAGACGGCGTCATTTGAAAGCCATCGGGGTCGATCTTCGTAATTGGGGTTGTACGTCGGGTAAGCGACGACTGCCCCGTTCGGATAGCGATAGATGCTGGAATTCCAGTTTCGCACTTCGGTCGCTTCGTCCGGCAATGGGTCGGCCAGGACCGGATCGATTCGCGACTGCGACGGTCGAACTATCTTGTTCACCCGGTGCTCGAACCCGGGAGTCCATCCGTGCTTCATGACGTAGTTCTCAGGATTCATTGCCGGATATTTTTCATACGAACACCCCGACATCACCGACAGGCCAAGGAGCGCGATTCCGCCGAGAAGCAAATGCTTAATGGAGCCAAACATGATCCCAGTCCTTTTTAAGTGCCTTCTTATCCAGGTCGCCGATACCACCGCCACTGATGCTGTCTTCATCGGCAAATGGTTTGTAGTTGAACGGATCTTTTAGTGCATCGGACGAAGTTGTCGTCGGCTTCATTCGTGTTTCTTCGGCACAGCCGATCACCAGACATAGCGCAGTCAGCGTGGCGGCCATGCACGAAATGAAAGGAAGATGCTTCATAACTCAAGTCTCTACCGCATACTCCACACTATAGTTCGGCGATTCCTTGGTGATCGTAATATCGTGCGGATGGCTCTCGGCCATGCTGGCGGCGGAAACACGGCAGAAGCGAGCGTTTGCCCGAAGCTCCTCGATATTTCGCGTTCCGCAATAGCCCATGCCGGCTCGCAGGCCACCGACCATCTGATATACAAAATCACCCAGCGGGCCACGATACGGCACGCGTCCCTCGACACCTTCGGGCACCAGCTTACTGCTCTCTTTCACACCGGCCTGCCCGTATCGGTCGCTAGAACCTTTGACCATCGCGCCCATACTACCCATGCCGCGATATGTTTTATACCGCCGGCCTTGATAAATCACCAATTCACCGGGCGATTCATTGAGCCCCGCAAAGAGGCTTCCCATCATCACCGCGCTCGCTCCGGCGGCGATTGCCTTGGTGATGTCTCCGCTGTGACGAATTCCACCGTCGGCAATGATCGGCACGCCTGCGGGGCCAGCCGCCTTTGCGGCTTCAAAAATCGCCGTCACCTGTGGAACGCCTACACCGCTGATAATGCGAGTCGTGCAGATTGAACCCGGGCCAATACCGATCTTGATCGCATCGGCACCTGCATCGATGAGATCCTGCGCCCCCGCCGCCGTCGCGACGTTGCCGGCGATGACCTGAATATTCCAGTTCTTCTTAATTTCGCGTACCGTTTCAATAACGTTGCGGCTGTGTCCATGAGCTGTATCAACCACGAGCACATCCACGTCCGCTTTAATCAGTGCCTCGACTCGCCCGAAATCATTCACACCCGTCGCGGCACCGACGCGCAGTCGGCCTCGCTTGTCCTTACACGAATTGGGAAACTGATGCAACTTGTCGATATCGCGCATGGTGATTAATCCGGCCAGACGACGGCCACTATCCACGAGCAATAACTTTTCGACTTTCGCGTGATAAAGAATTCGCTCCGCTTCATCGAGCGTGGTATGTTCCGGCGCGGTCACGAGATTCTCGTGAGTCATCACATCGCCGATACGCCGGCTATCATCTTCCTGAAACTTCAAATCGCGCCGGGTCATGATCCCCACCAACTTGCCGGTCGTGCCGTTGCCGTCCGAGCGACGATGAGGAGTGGACGGGTCCGGGTCAGCTCCTTCCACGATCGGAATGCCGCTGACGTTGTATTCCCGCATGATCTTCCGAGCCGTCGCGATGGAAGCAGTCGGAGGCAATGTGATCGGGTCGACGATCACGCCGTTCTCGCTTCGCTTCACTTTCTCAACTTCGCGAGCCTGATTCTCAATCGATAAATTCTTGTGGATGATCCCGAGGCCCCCTTCCTGCGCAAGTGCAATCGCCAATGCCGATTCAGTCACGGTATCCATCGGAGCACTGAGTAACGGGATGTTCAGTTCGATCGTCCGCGTCAGCTTGGTGCGGGTGTCGGCTTCGGCAGGAATAAAGTCGCTGCGGGAGGGGATCAGCAGGACATCATCAAAGGTGATTCCGTCAGCAACAATCTTCGGGTGTTCCATAGGATAGAGATAAGGAGCGGTTCCCGCGTTGTCAAGGTAGAAGCGGGTAAAACTTATTTTCATAACTCAGTGAACACACCCCACCCCACTTCGTAACACGTGCATAAGGGAGAAACGGTGCAGGCGTGCGCACGGTTGACTCTATTTTTGATCCGGAGTTCGATGATGTACGATAATGGTGTTTCTCACGGTAATTCTCAAACGGTCCCCTCCCACAATCCAGCACAGACGCCTGCCCAGCATTCTGTCTCAAATTCAGCAGAAGTGTCCCCTTTTGTAGAACTGCTTTTAAATCCGGCCCTTGGAGCCAAGCGGGCAACCGTGGCTGCGGGGAAAGTGTTGTATGTACCGAACGCAGCCGCAAAATCTTTGTTCTTTGTCCATCGCGGACAGATTCGAACGTATCGGATCGAGGCGGAAACGAGCGGTCGCCTGCTGGAGATTCTGGGGCCCGATGATTGGTGTGGTGAGGCCGCCCTCGCTCGGCAGCAGCATTATGGCGAGCAAGCCGTCGCGGTGGTCGCGTCGGTCGTCACGGAAGTTCCGGCCGACAAATTGCTTGTCGTGATGTCCCAGCAGCCGAAGGTCGCCGCCGAAATGGTGAAGCAGCTTGCCGGCAAATTGTCTGCCGCCCGTGCGGATGCGGCTGGGCTGGTTTTTGACGATTGCAACTCAAGGCTGCTGAAAACCCTCGTGAGATTCAGCCATTCCGCCGCCGCGACGCCGCATCCGGATGGCGTTGTCCTTCGGATTACCCATCAGCAGCTTGCCCAGGCGGTGGGAGTCGCCCGGGAAACCGTGAGTCTTGCGCTCACTCAACTCCGCATTCAAAACCTGTTGCGAACCGGGCGAAATCAGCTCACTTTCAATCCGGAAAATTTGAGAACGTTCGAGCTTAGCCATCGCGATCCCCGACGTGCTGCCGTCACCAACGAAGGATAAACCCGATGTTACGTCACCCTAAAGATTTAGGGTGCCACCGACTTGTACGGCTCAGTTTCTATGTGTGATGTAGCGCTGGGGGCAAAAATGCGTCGGTCACGGATTCACAAGCGTCATTTGCCATTGGTTGGCCTCTGCCCATCGTCGGCGGCGATGCGGCATCTCATTTAATTCAAGCGCCTCGACCAGGTTCGGTTTCAATATCAGCAAAATAAATTCAGCGGGAGCCGGACCCGGTGGCACAGTCGGCACGAATTGAAATCCGTCTTCCCGCAGCGCACCTGGTGTGGGCCAAAAGAACATGGCGCGAGTCGATTCGTTGAGCCCCTTCCAAAGTTCCTCCCTTGCCGAGCCATCGCGTACGATTTCCATAGTGCCGCGTAACCGAAACTGTTGTCGTTCATGCGGCATCCAGAAAACGACCTCAGCGAGCGGTCGTACCTCCAGTTCCTGCATTTTGCCGGTTCGCGAGTCCGTCGTCATCCAGAGCGAATTGTCATCTGCATTGAATGATCGTACGACGACGGTGCGCGCCCGCGGGCTTCCATCCCGGTCAACCGTGGCCAACGTCGCCACGATCCGACGCGAGTGAAACTCCGCTTCCACGAGCACGATCAGTTCTTGCATCCAATCCATCATGCTTTCATTATATCATCTGGCGATGGCAGCACGGATGCCTACAATCGAACACGTGAATATTGTCGAACATCCCGAATATCTGGCACCCTACCACGCGGCGATACGCAAGCATGGCGGTGGTTTTAGATCGCTGCTCTGGGACAGCCTAAAATCGCAGGCCGCGCGGTTTAAGGTGATGACCGGGTTTTGCCACTTTCATGGAAACTCGATCTTGGATGTTGGCTGCGGGCGCGCGGATCTGCTTGATTTCCTGATCAGCCGCGGAATTGAGCCCGATCATTACACCGGGTTGGAAGCGATGGACACGCTGGCCAATACCGCCAGGGAAAAAAAACGATCCAATAGCCTGATCGTACAAGCCGATTTTGTCGCCGAGCCCGCTCGACTTTTTACGGGGGCTGACATCATCGTTTTCAGCGGATCACTGAACATGCTTGAATCGCACGTATTCTACGCCACCGTGCGAACCGCTCACGCAGCGGCAGTGAAGGAAGTTGCGTTTAACTTTCTGTCCTCGCCGTACCTGGCCGGGACCGACTACCTTCATTGGCACAGGCCGTCGGTCGTACGCAAATTCGCCGAAGAACTCGGCGGTGATGTCGAAATGTCTGACGACTATCTCGAGGGTGACTGTACCGTGCGGATTCGTAAAATCGAACACTGAGAACGAGGAGAGAGTAGGATTCTGATGACGGGCCGAATTGATGTTCACTCCCATTTACTGCCATCCGTTGACGATGGGTGCGCCAGTCTCGCCGAATCTCTGGATTGCGCGCGGCAAATGGTCGCTGCCGGATATACCGACAGCTTCTGCACGCCGCACTATTGGCCAAATCTTAAGACGAATGCGATGACCGTCCCGCAGTGGACGCGCAGTTTGCAAACCGCGCTCGACTCAGCCGGTATCCCACTTCGCCTGCATCCCGGCGGTGAAATAAACTTGCGCCCGGGACTCAGCGAGAATGAACCTGAAGAGATCGTGTCCTACGGAATGGCTCGAAAGTATGCGCTCATTGACCTGTGGGCCGACGTCCTGCCTGATTTTTTTGAACCGGAAATAAAGTGGCTTCAGTCGCTCGGAATGAAGGTGATTCTTGCCCATCCGGAGCGAATGCGCGCGGTGCAAAATGATCCGGATTTGGCCGATTACTTCGATGAGTTAGGCGTGCTGATGCAGGGCAACCTGCAATGCCTCAGCGACCCTCCGGGTTCTGACACGCGCACGACGGTCGAGCTTTATCTCACCGAAAATCGGTACTTCATGCTCGGCAGCGATCTGCACAATATCCGTACACTGGATCTGCGCCTGAACGGATTAAAACGAGCGATCGAACTCGTGGGGAATGAAACCGTCGACCGGCTCACAAAGGAAAACCCAAAAAAGATTCTCCTGGCGAGCGTCGCCGCCGCTCAACACTCTCCCCAAAAATGATCTGACTCAATGCAGGTTCCGCTGTGAGCTTGAGATAAAATGGTGGCATGGGCGTCTCGCCCGTGCTTTTTTCTGAAGGAAACGCGGGCGAGACGCCCACGCCACCGAAAAATTCTCAAGCTCTGCGCGGAACGGGAATCGTTAGCCACGAAAAGCTGTTCCGCACAGCGGAACCTACAACGCGTCACAGGCGGCCGAGTTCTTCGTACAGTGCCGCAGCCGTTCGCGTTCCGGCATAGAATGCATCAAGATCAAATTTCTCATTCGGCGAATGCGCACGGTCGTCTGAAAGGCCAAAACCGATCAGCAACGTATCGATCCCGAGTTCCTCTTTGATAAGGCCAAGAATCGGAATGCTCCCCCCTTCTCGAATGAAGACCGACTTTTTTCCGAATCCGCGTTCGATGGCGTTGGCGGCTAATTCCATAGGCCGGCCCTCGATCGGAACCAGCAGGGCCGGTGAACCCCCGTGACTTTCGAATTCGATCGTCACACCCTTCGGGCAACGCTCCGTGAGTGCCTGGATAAAAGCGGCCTCAATCTTTTTTGGATCCTGGTTGGGCACGAGTCGCATCGATACTTTTGCCGATGCCTTGGAGGCGATCACCGTTTTGGCGCCATGGCCCTGATAGCCGCTGGTCAGTCCGTTGATGTCGCAAGTCGGCCGGGCCCAACGCCGTTCCAAAGTCGTGAAACCCGCCTCCCCATAAAGCTCTGTCAGTTTTAATTCCTTCTTGAATTCGGTTTCGTCGAAGGGAAGGCGCGCAAATTCCTGGCGCTCGCGCGGCGTTAGATCGGCCACATCGTCATAAAAACCAGGCAGATTCACACGACCGTTTTTGTCGTGAAGCGTTGCCAGTAATTCACAAAGAACATTGGCGGGATTCGGCACTGCGCCACCGAACATGCCACTGTGCAGATCGTGATCGGCGGCGGTGATAAACACTTCCATATAAACCAATCCGCGCAAACCATACGTGATCGCGGGCCAGCCCCTGGCAAACTGGCCAGTGTCACTGACGACGGCGATATCCGCCTTCAATTCCGCCTTGTGTCCTTTAATGAATTCATGGAGATGCTTGCTGCCAATCTCCTCCTCTCCTTCGATCAGCAAAGTGACGTTGATCGGTAAACCACCCTGCTCCTGCCAGGCGCGTATTGCCTCGACGTGGCACCACACCTGCCCTTTGTCATCGACAGCGCCGCGAGCGTAAATCGCATCAACACCAGCTTCATTTTTTCGGACCGTCGGCTCGAAAGGCGGTGTCTTCCAGAGATCCAGCGGTTCGGGCGGTTGAACGTCGTAATGCCCGTAGATCAACACAGTTGGCCGGCCGGGTTGATGACTGTTTTTCGCCAGGACCACAGGATGGCCTCGGGTCGGTGTCACCTCGGCTTTCAAGCCGCAGGCTTCAAGCTGCCTGGCCAGCCATTCGGCACAGCGATGCATATCAGGTGCGTGTTCCGGTTTTGTGCTGATGCTCGGCATACGCAGGAGATCGCAAAGCCCTCTAAGTGCCTCGCCGCGTCGGGCATCGATCGTCTGAAGGACTGCATCAAGCATTAAATCTCCCGTAAGGTCATTGAAGTAACATCTGGTTCTAATGGAATACTTTGGCCGCCTGTTTCGTCGAAGGTTCATCAATCAACGTGGCGACAAATGCGGAGTGCCGTTCGATCGGCAACGGTACGTATTTGCCGGTCGCCTCTGCCAACAACCCGTTGGCACTCCTGACTTCGCATGTCGTTTGGATAAGCCTTGCCCTTTTCGATTCGACCCTGGCAATCACCGTGAGATGATCGCCCACGGCCGCACTGTGACGAAAGCGCACGGATAACTCACCGCAGACGCAAAAGCGTTTGCCGGCCCAGGTTGCCGCCCACACCATTGCTTCATCAATGACCGTGGCTAGCACTCCGCCGTGAATGATATTCTGAAAGCCGATATGTTCCGGCTGAGTCGCAAACTCAACCCGCACGACGGAGGCGTCCGGGTCTACGAAAAGATGGAGATGAAGGCCGTGTGGATTGCCTTGGCCGCAGACGAGGCATCCGTGCGTGTGCGGTAGTTCGATGAACGACATACCGGGATTTTGCGGGAATAATGACTAAGCCGCAAGCGGCAGATCAGGTGGAAGCTGGTTCGATCAAAGCAGCTGCGATTTCTTCCTGGGCTTCCTGATTCATCCTGTACAACGCGTACAACGAACCGAACCCCACATAGAAATATCCACCGGCGAAGACACACAGAAACGGAATGCTACCGCGACCAAATTCCTTCACCAAACTGATGACGATACACGCCGACATGTAGACGCCGAAGGCGATCTCAATCAATGGCATTGTCAAACGCTTCACGGTGAACACGCTGGCTGCCTGGAACTTGGTCGTTGATTTCCCACCGGTATGCCCATACTTGGGGGTGCGGACAAATTCACTGGGTTTACGGCGAATATGGCTCCAGATCGCCTCGAATACCGCTTTGCAGTTGTTGAGGCTGATTCCGACACCAAGCCCCATCAGCACGGGCAAATAAAGCAACGTTTTCCAACCCGCGCGCCTACCGAACAGCTCACGCTGCCCGAACACGAAGAAGGTGCTGGTCGAACAAGTGGCGAGCACAAACAAGGTAGCGCTAAATACCCAGCGGCTCACGCGAGCATTGTGGAACGGAGAAAAGACATAGAAAAATGTCGGCCACATCAACAGCGTCAAAAGCACCATGAGCGGATAAACCATGGTGTTGGTCAGATGGAAGAATGCTTCAGATTTGATCCGTCTCGAAAGATGCTTGCTGCGGAGTACCTTGGGAAGCAGCTTCATACAGGTTTGAAAGCTTCCCTTGGTCCACCGATGGGCCTGCTGCTTAAAGGCGATCATTTCCGGTGGCAACTCAGCGGGGGCACAGAATTGGGGAAGGTAGACGAACTGCCAACCTTTCATCTGCGCGCGATAGCTTAAATCCAGATCTTCTGTGAGCGTGTCATGTTCCCATCCACCTGCATCGGCGATGGTTGAACGCCGCCACACACCGGCGGTGCCGTTAAAGTGCATGAAGCGGCCGCTGCGATTACGGGCCGTGTGTTCGATGACAAAGTGCCCATCCAGAAAAATCGCCTGGCTCTTGGTCAACAGCGACGCATCGCGATTGAGATGGTCCCATCGGACCTGCACCATGCCAACTTTGTCATCCACGAAATAATCGACCACATTTCGGAGGATATCGGTCGGCGGAATAAAGTCCGCGTCGAAGATCGCGATGAACTCCCCCGTCGCCTGCTTCAATCCCTCTTCCAGCGCACCGGCTTTGTAACCGACGCGATTCGTGCGATGAACAAAATGAATATTAAAACCCTTGGCGGCCCATTCATCACAGACGGCACGGGCCATGTCGGCCGAGTTATCCGTACTGTCGTCAAGAACCTGGATCTCAAACTTGTCGCGAGGGTAATCGATGAGGCAGGTCGCCTTAATGATCCGTTCAACAACGGCCCCTTCATTGTACATCGGCAACTGCACGGTGATCCGCGGCAGCTGAATGAACTGCCCGCGCACCTGATAGGTATGGTGCTTATGCTTAATGTACAGATAAAGCAGAACGTACCGATGGAAACCGTATGCGGCAATCAACAGCAAAACCGCAACGTAGGAAAAGACTAGTAGAATCGAGGCATCGAACATAAATTCGCGTTCTATTCGTGTTAAAAGGCACCGGCCAATGTTTTGCCACAGCCTGAACCCTATGGCAAGCATTCAAATATAGGCCCGCAAAACAGTCGTATCGAATGCTGTAGTCGTCATTCGAACGTAATCTCTTTCAACCTAGAGACGCTTGAACCGCAGAAAAGTTGAGGGCAATATAAAACGTTTGGAATAAAATGGTTCACATGCGAAACGGCCACGCCATCGGGTTACGCACGGACGGTATTCAATTCCATCTATAGCCCCTCCCATGGTATACGAAAGGCCACCGATTACGCAACTAATTCAATTCTTAACAAATTGCAATTAAAGCGGGTCGACTAAGTTAGTCGACCCGCTCTTGAACTGACTTAACATTGTATTTCAGACAAAACGCTATTCCGGAGCACTTTCAGTCGTCTTGGTCGGCTCCGCAGGCTTTGCACTATCTTTAACGCGCTTCAGCACCTTGATCGCAAATTGATGCTTTTTCTCATTACGCTTCCGACGCAGGCCAGCACTCCGACGAGCGGTACCCTTCGGAGTGGCATCCACGGTCAGCAATTGCAGCGATACGATGTTGCCGCCATCGCCAATGCGGTGTTCGGAAGTCTTGATGATCCGGGTGTAACCACCCTGCCGATCCACAAAAGCCGGTCCAATTTCATTGAAGAGCTTTTGGACCACTGTCCGCGTCGGGCCTTCTTCAATCAGATCTTGATTGTCGTCAACTAGACGGCGATCTTGAAGAATCTGAATCACCCGACGGCGCTCATTGAGCTTCCCGATGCGAGCCAAGGTGATTAGCTTTTCAGCCATCGCCTTCACTTCCAATGCCTTCGGCAAGGTCGTGCGGACTTTGCCGTGCTCGAACAGGCTCTGAACCAAGTTGCGACGCATCGCCATGCGGTGTTCGCTGTCGCGGCTTAGTTGCCGACCGAATAATCTGTGACTCGACATCGTGGATCCTCGTTGCTAGTTCTCAGTTGCTTGCTGCTAGTTGTCTATCTATTTCCGAATTACAAGCAACTAGTAACCAGCAACTAGTGACTTCTCAGTTCTTACTCTGCGCTTCCGGCAGCCTCTGCACCTTCATCACTCGTCTCATCACCTTCATCATCGTCTTCATCAAGCATGATGGCTGCCGCCGATGGAACGTTGTCCAGATCCATGCCAAGGCTCAATCCCATATCCGCCAGTTTACGCTTCACTTCCCGCAAGCTGGTTTTTCCGAAGCTGCGGACCTTCAGAAGCTCGGCATCAGTCTTTTTCACCAAATCGCGAACCAGACCAATCTTGGCGGACTCGAGGCAATTATTCGCACGAACCGACAAATCCAATTCCTGGACGGTCTGATTGAGCTTCTGTTCAAGCTCTGGATCCATCTGTGCCTTATGCGCATCTCGCATGGCGGCGATGGCGTCATCCGAAACCACATCGCTGCCCAGCTCAAAATACTGGACGAAAGGATTGAGGTGTTTGCGGAGAATTTTGCTCGCCTCAACAAGCGCCATTTCAGGCGTCAGCGTGCCATTGGTCCAAATTTCCAGGATCAACCGATCGTAGTCAGTCTTCTGACCCACGCGGGCATCTTCGGTGGCGTATCGAACACGCGACACCGGTGAATACAGGCTATCGACGGCAATCCGTCCGACTTCCTGCTCTTCCTGGTCTTCAATATTTTCGGATGCGGTGACGTAACCTCGACCTTTACCAATCGTCAACGTCATGTCAAAGGTAACATCTTCAGTCAATGTCGCAATCACGTGGTCTTTGTTGACGATCGTGACCGAGGGGTCGGATTCGATCATCCCGGCAGTAACTGGACCCGCTTTACGAGCAACGACACGAACCTCTTTCGTATCATCCGAATCAAGCTTCACCACAAGGCTCTTTACGTTCAGGATGATATCCGTCACGTCTTCCATCACACCTTGCAGGCTGCTGAACTCATGTTCGGCACCCTTGAGCTTGATGTGAGTGACAGCTGCGCCTTCAAGGCTGCTGAGAAGAATACGACGAAGGCTGTTGCCAACGGTCGTACCAAACCCGCGCTCAAAGGGTTCAGCGGTAAACCGGCCATAATTGTCTGTTGAAAGCTGCAAATCGCGGATCACCCGCGACGGCAGTTCTAAACCGCGCCATCGAACTCGCATAATAATCTCCTTTGCCAGACCGAATTACGAAAAGTTCCCGCCCCCACCAGTGGGGGCCATCTGTACTTCCGTCTCGTCGGGAGGCAATTTGTTAATGAGTCAGTTGTCAGTCGTCAGTTGTTACATGCCCCATTGTGCTTTTCTTCACAACGGACCAATGACAACTGACCAAATATTATACCCGTCGCTTTTTAGGAGGACGGCAACCGTTATGAGGAAGCGGAGTCACGTCTTCGATCCCGGTGACCTTCAAACCGGCGTTCTGAAGATTCAGAATCGCCTGCTCGCGGCCGGCACCTGGACCTTTGACCTTGACTTCGATTTCGACCATTCCGTGCTTGCGGGCTTCCGCTCCAGCCTTTTCGGCGGCGCGACCTGCGGCGAACGGTGTACTCTTACGAGCACCCTTGAACCCGACCGTGCCGGCCGAAGCCCAGGAGATCGTTTCACCGTTTGGATCGGTGATGGTGACCATCGTGTTGTTAAATGTCGCTTTGATATGTGCGACACCACGGGTAACACCCTTGCGAACCTTCTTTTTTGCCCCGGATTTTGCACCAGAGGCCTTACCTTGTTCTGCCATGATCGTTTCCTTTAACCCGCGGATCGTTCGGTCTTACGGCCGTCCCCGCGGAAAATATTGACAAGGTAACACCTTGTCATCTTCAGTTTACTTACCGAGTTCCTTCACGCCCTTCTTACCGGCGACGGTCTTGCGCGGACCCTTACGGGTGCGGGCATTGCTTCGCGTGCGTTGGCCACGAACCGGGAGGGCCCGGCGATGACGCATGCCACGATAGCTTTGAATGTCGCGAAGGCGGGCAATGTTCTGTTGGATATTGCGACGCAAAGCGCCTTCAACCAGGAATCCCTTGTCGAGCAGGCCAATGATCTTGGCCAATTCGTCTTCGCTCAGATCCTTGGCGCGCCGCTGAAGCTCGATTCCCGCTTCTTTTAGAATCTGCTTGCTGTTGGTCCGGCCGACACCATACAAATAGGTGAGGCTGATCCAAATGGGCTTGTCCGAAGGAATGTCGACGCCTGCAATACGGGGCATATGGGCTCCAAGTGGGTGTCTGCGGTCCGTAGCCAGTTGTCAGTTGTGAGCAAGACTTTCAATGCTTCGACAACATACAACGGACGAATAATCGCTGACCAAATCTCATCCTTGTTTCTGCTTATGTTTCGTGTTCGTGCAGATCACCCGCACGATGCCTTTGCGGCGGACGATCTTGCAGTTTTCACAAATCCGCTTAACGCTGGTACGCACTTTCATGGCTATCTCACTTTAGACGCACGGTCAACCCCTTAACCTGTCTCGGTAAGGGGAACCGAGCATCATACAATCTTTAAAAATTTTCTCAATACCCGTCTATCGGTTTCAAATTCGAGTTCGAATCTGACCGATAGACACTTATAACACGAAGGGCACCCGGCCGTCCGTCAACACATCCACACCGTTTGCCGTCACCGCTATGGTATGTTCAAAGTGAGCCGCAGCGGAACGATCCTCGGTCACCACCGTCCACTGATCATCCAGCAAAGCGACATCTCGACGGCCGATGACAACCATTGGCTCAACCGCCAGTGTCATGCCGGCCCGCAATTTGAAATCGCCGCGCATCTGCTCGGCACTGACAAAGTTCGGCACCTTCGGTTCTTCATGCATCGCACGACCAATACCATGGCCAACAAACTCACGGACTACGCTGAATCCGCTGTGTTCAACGTGCCATTGCATCAATCGAGCAATGTCCGACCACTTACGCTCAGGTCGAATATTCTGGATCGCCAAAGCCAGGGTTTCCTTGGTCACGTCGAGCAGTTTCTGAAGGCCGACACTTATTTTTCCCACCGCCACCGTCGTTGCGGTGTCGGCACAATAGTCATTCAGCGAAAGTGCCAGATCCAGCGTGACAATGTCTCCGTCCTTCAAAGTTCGAGGGCCGGGGACGCCATGCACAACTTCTTCATTGACACTGATACACGTATAACCCGGAAAGCCTTCGCCTGGCTTATAGGTCGGATAATTTTTTGACAGCGCCACGCCGCCTGCTTTTTCGAGTTCAACGCGCGCCAATTCGTCCAGGTCAAAAGTGCTGACGCCTGGTTTTGCAGCCGCTCGCATCTTCGCGAGTATCTCGCACCCCAAGGCTCCAGCTCGCCGCATCATCTCAATTTCGCGGCGCGTTTTAATGATGATCGGCATGAGGAGAAGGTCCTTGGTCGGCTATCAGGGATCTACTGTCAGTTGTTAAAGACAAAGACAAAGTACGTTCGTTTTTTCCAACTGATAGCGGACAACCAACGACAAACCACCGACGAATTCAATACTGCCTTCCCTTGATCCTCTTACCCTTCTGCCCTGGACCACCGCTCAGGAATCCACCGTAATTCCGCATCAACAGGTTCGCTTCGATCCGTTGCACCATGTCCAGTGCCACACTCACGACGATCAGCAAACCGGTTCCGCCGAGGAAGGCAGTGATTTGCGGATTCACCTGGAGAATGTTGGAGATAGCTGTCGGAATCACGGCGATGATGCACAGGAATGCGGCACCGACATACGTAATGCGCATCATCACTTTTTCGAGATAGTCCGCCGTTCGCTTGCCGGGTCGCAAGCCCGGGATAAAGCTACCATAGTCGCGAAGTTGATTCGCCATTTCCTTGGGTTGGAACTGGACGGTCGTCCAGAAATACGCAAAGAAGTAAATCATGGCGACTTCAACGAGCACATAGATATAAGCACCACGGGCGAACTCCGCGTTCAAGAAAGCGAAGAAATTATGAACCGGCCCAGAAGGTTGACCCGCCAAAGGTGCGGACCACTCGCTGAGCTTGGGAAAAATCATCTGCGGAAACAGCATTAGAGACTGAGCAAAAATAATCGGCATTACACCGCCATGATTGACTCGCAGCGGCAAAAACTGTCGTGCACCACCATAAATCCGGCGACCCCGAGTGTGCTTCGCCTGCTGAATAGGAATTCGCCGTTGAGCCTGGGTGATCAAGATACAACCAAAGACCACGAAGACGAATGAAGCCATTAGGAAAAGGATCTTCCCGACGTTCATTCCGCCGGCAGATTCTGAACCAGTTTGCATCTGCTCGCGGATCATGAACACCATGCTCGGCATGCGGGCAACGATGCCAGCCAAAATGATCAAACTAATGCCATTGCCCAAACCGTACTCGTCGATCTGTTCACCGAGCCACATCAGGAATACGCAACCCGCCGTCAGCGCGCAGATTCCCATGGTCCAGAATGCAATCGAACGTCTGTACTCCGGCAAGATCAGGGCTTCGCTCTTCATGTAGGTCAGCCACATGGCCGACTGGATGATGCAAAGCGGAACCGTAGCATATCGAGTCCACTCCTGGATTTTCTTGCGACCCGCGTCGCCTTCCTTCTGCATCTTCTCAAGTGCCGGTAATACGGTTGTCAGCAACTGGAAGATAATGGAGGCAGAGATGTAGGGCATGATCCCAAGACCAAAAATGGTACTTTGAGATAGATTGCCACCGGAGAAAATGGAAACGTAGTTGGCAAGACGCCCTGCCGCGCTGTTGTCACCGCCGCGCGACTGCTTCTCTGCCTGAGCCTTCATGTTAGTCTGATCCACACCCGGAAGCGGTACGTGATACCCTGCCCGATAGATCAGCAGCATGAAAAGCGTGAACAACACTTTGCTGCGAAGCTCGGGAACGCGGAAAATGTTGGCGAATGTCTTAAACATGAATTTCCGATCGAGAATTACTCAGCTGCGGGCTTTGTTTCCGCTTTCGCATCGGCTGGCTTGGTTTCTGAAGCGGCCGCAGGCGATTCGTCGGTGATCTTAGGCTTCTTGACGGCTTCTCGCGGAATGAATTTTTTCTTGGGCTTGGGGAATTCAAACACTTCCCCTTTGGCATTCTGCGCGATACCGCCGAGCTTGAGAATAGTCTCGTGAGCGGTCTTGCTGTACCAGCCAGCAAGGATGGTCAACTTCTTCGTTAGCTTGCCTTCATTCAGGATCTTCACGGGCAGCTTGGTGTCAGGGATCAATCCCTTGTCTTTCAGAGCAACCGTGTCGATTGTGGCACCTTCCTCGCAAAGCTCTTCCAACTGCCGCAGATTCACAATGTAATATCGGTGTTCAAAGTTCTGATTGCTAAAGCCACGCTTGGGAAAGCGTTTGAAGATGGGAGTTTGACCGCCTTCATAACCTCGCTTGATGTACGTACCGGTACGAGCGCCTGAGCCTTTGTTACCGCGCCCGGACGTTTTACCGTGGCCGCTCGATTCGCCGCGACCCTTACGCTTTGAGGGCTTGGTTTTTGGGGCACCCTGCACGGCTTCATGAATCATCATGGCGAAATCCTATCTGCTAACGCCGGAATCAAAGATTCCAACTCGCATGTTCTGATTTTTAAGCATTTGTAAAGTCCGCTTTGACGGGTGGAGAGATCATTGCAAAATAATCTCTTCATCCAGCAAAGCGGATCTACGAAAAATAATTTCTATAAATTCTAAGCGGTAACCAATTCGCCGGCACCCTTGGCAAGGGTGACCCCGCGGATGGCTTCGACCTGTTCGCGATTCTTCAACGCCTTCAGCGCCGCGACAGTTGCCTTCACCAGATTCTTCGGGCTGGTCGATCCGTAAGCCTTGCTGAGGATATCGGTGACACCGACGAGCTCCAGCACCGGGCGAACACTCTTTCCAGCCGTAACACCCGTACCCGGACGAGCGGGAACCAGAATCACAGTGCTTGCTCCACTGGTTCCTTTGCTCAGATGTGGAACAGTGGTGCCCTTAAGGTTCACCTTGAACATGGACTTGCGGGCATCTTTTGTGGCTTTTTCAACGGCCATCGGAACTTCGTTGGCTTTGCCGTAACCGATTCCGCAATTTCCTTTGCGATCCCCGACGACAACCAATGCACCGAAGCTGAAGGTTCGACCGCCCTTGACGACCTTCGAGCAGCGATAGATGCGGACGACGGACGACTCAATACCGCTCTCATCACCGCCACCGCGATCCCGATCATTACGACCACCACGAGCACCGCCAGGGCCTCCGCGACCCCCGCCGCCTTGGCCTCCGCGACCCCCTCCTTGACCGCCGCCGCCTTGACCTCCACGGCCACTGCCGCCTTGGCCACCACGACCACCGCCACCCCCACCGCGCGAATCACGCTGCCCAGCGGCCGGAGCCGAAGGTGCTGCTGCCTGTGTGGGGGCTTGAGTCTGTTCTGCCGCTGCCTGCTGTTGTTCTTCAGCCATGGTTCTCTCTTATTTGCGATTTGCGAATGCCGGTCTGCAAGGGGCGCCAAACGGAAGATCGCAAATTTGAAACTGCAACTCTAGAATTTCAATCCACCTTCGCGTGCCGCGTCGGCCAAGGCTTTCACCCGACCATGATACCGACGACCACCGCGATCAAACGCCACCGCCGTAACCCCGACGGCCTTCGCTCGATCAGCAATTGCTTTGCCGACCAGTTTGGCCGCCGCGATGTTACCACCGTTGTTCAGATCGCCGATGATTTCACTGACGACGCTCGAAGCCGAAGCAAGCGTCTTGCCGTCAAAGTCATTGACAACTTGGGCGTAAATATGCTTGCTGCTGCGGTAAATCGACAAGCGAGGACGCTCGACGGTTCCGAACACGCCTTTACGGACGTGATACTTGCGTCGAAGCAGACGCTTTGCTCTGTGTTTATTTTTGTCCATTGTCCTTCAACCTCTGGGCTGGTCGGAAATGTTCGACCGGCCAATTGAATCTTCGTCAGTCGTCAGATGTCAGTTGCAAACGCAGGCGGCAAATAACTTTCGCTATGAATTCCTGCAACTGCCCACGGACAACTGACCACGGGCCAACATCAAACCTATTTCGAACCAGCACCGGCAAACGCCTTGCCTGGTTTGATCTTGACTTTTTCGCCTTCATATCGAATTCCCTTGCCCTTATAAGGCTCAGGCTTACGAACGCTGCGGACGTCGCTGGCGAATTGACCGACCTTCTGCTTATCCGCACCACTGATGTGGATCTTGGTCGGACCTTCGAGCTTCACGTCGACGCCAGCCGGGATCTCCACTGGAATGGTGTTGGCATAACCAACGGACATCACCAGGTTCTTACCCTTCTGCTCGACTTTGTAACCGACGCCTTGAATCTCAAGCGTCTTCTTATAACCGTCCGTCACACCGACGACCATGTTGGCCAAAAGTGCACGCGTCAGGCCGTGAAGGGCCTTGCTCTGCTTGTCATCGTTCGGACGGGTAACAACCAGCTCGTTCTTTGCCGCGTCGTGAGCCACGGTGATGAGGGGATGCACGTCCAATTCAAGCTTGCCTTTAGCGCCTTCCATCTTCACATGATGGCCGGCCAAGCTCAGCTTGACGCCCTTTGCGATCGGGACGGGTTTTTTGCCAATTCGACTCATTGTAATACCTGTCAGTTATAATTCGTCCGTCGTCAGCTCAACTAACCGTGCACAGCAGTTCACCGCCAACGTTCTGCTCGCGGGCCTTGCGATCGCTCATAACACCTTTACTGGTGCTGACGACCGCGATGCCCATGCCGTTGAGAACGTTCGGCAGCTCATCGACGCCACGATATACGCGGCAACCGGGTTTGCTGGTACGATCGATCGTGTGGATGACCTTCGCGCCATCCAGGGCGTATTTCAGCTTCACGCGGATCGTGCCCTGCTTGCCGTCGTCGATCTTATCGAACTCTTCGATGTACCCTTCATCCTTCAGCACCTGGGCGATGCCGCCACAGATCTTGCTGTTCTGAATGAGCACCAGACGCCGACCCACCCGGTTTGCATTCCGGATCCGTGTCAGCATGTCCGCGATGGGGTCTTGATTGTTCATCGCCTATTCATTCTCCGAAAGCCCCGGTCCGAAAAAAGACCGAGGACTAAGGACCGAGAACCGAGTGACGGGCCAGAGAAGCGTTTCTCTTTTAGCCTCAACCCTCAGTCATCCGTCCTGATTGTTATTACCAGCTGGCCTTTTTGAGCCCGGGGATATAACCGGCCAACGCCAGTTCCCGCAGCATGATTCGCGACACCTTGAACTTGCGAAGCACTGCACGGGAACGGCCAGTGATCTGGCAGCGCATCCGCGAGCGCGTCGGGCTCGAGTCACGAGGAAGCTTCGCCAAACCGGCAAAGTTCTTCTGTTTCTTGAGCTCGCGTCGGATCTCGGCATACTTTTTGACGAGTTCTTCCCGACGCTTCTGTTTTGCAACCCAGGCTTTCGTGGCCATGTGCGATCCTCTTGTTGGTGCGAGCCTCCAAGGCTCGCATCCTGATGAAGGCATTAGCCTTCACCAATTAATTATTAATCCTTCTTCGTGTCATCGCGGAACGGCATTCCAAACTGCTTCAACAGTTCGCGGCCTTCCTCAATATTCTTGGCGGTCGTGACAATCGTGATATTCATTCCCTGTTGAAACGTCACGGTTGTGCCGTCCACTTCAGGAAAAACAGTTTGTTCGTTGAATCCGAAGTTGTAGTTGCCGCCATTATCAAATCCCTTGGGATCGATCCCTCGGAAATCCTTCACGCGAGGAAACGCCAGGGCGATCAGGCGGTCTACAAACTCATACATTCGCTTATCACGCAGGGTGACCTTCAAACCCGTTTCCATGCCTTCGCGAACTTTAAAGTTGGCGACGCTCTTCTTTGCCTTGCAGCGAATGGGCTTTTGTCCGGCGATGACAGTCAGTTCTCGCTCGGCCTGTTCGATCTTTGCCTTACCTTCTCCGCCGAGGGTGGCATACTTGCCGAGCCCCATGGAGATCACCAGCTTATCCAGCTTCGGGATCGCCATCGCGTTCTTGTAACCGAACTTCTGCTGCATCGCAGGGATGATTTCGTTTCGGTACTTCTCGACGAGGCGAGGCGTGGGAATCGGACCGGTCGGCGTTTCGCCAGTGTCGATTTCAACCTTCGCCGTCGCGGCCGGGCGTTTGAACTTCTTTTCGCCGCTTTTGTCGCCACCCTTGCCCTGCTGCTTTTCGCCTTTGGGCTTTGACTCTTTAGAGCCAGCGTCTTTTTTGTCTTTTTTATCTTCTTTATCTTTTGCCATAACTGCCTCGTCTGCATCCACTGCATCGTCGCGGTTCAAATCACTTCTTGCCCGTGCGTCCCAGATCCGTACCGGTCTTCACCGCCACGCGATGCTTGACGCCGCCCTTCACTTCAGCCTTGACCCGCGTTCCTTTGCCGGTTGCCGGATCAAGCGGCATGACATTGCTGACGTGGATCGGAGCATCCTTCTGGATGCGGCCACCTTGAGGATACCGCTGGGACGGCCGCACATGCTTCCACACGCGGTTGATCCCCTCAACGATCACGCGGTCTTTGTCGGTCAGGACACGCAGCACTTTGCCGCTCTTGCCCCGATCGGCACCCGTAACCACTACCACCGTATCGCCGCTTTTAATGTGTCTTGCCATTGCTTGTCCGTTGCTTGAAATCAGTAGTCAGTGATCAGTGATCAGCAATCAGTAGTGAAGACCAGAAACGCAAGTCTTAACAACGGACAGCGGACCACTGACGACGGACAAACCGTTAAACCACTTCTGCTGCCAGCGAAACGATCTTCATGAAGTTCTTGTCTCGAAGTTCGCGGGCGACCGCTCCGAAGATACGCGTGCCGACCGGATCATTTTCCGTGCTGACGGTGACGGCTGCGTTGCGGTCGAACCGCACATAGCTGCCATCCGGACGGCGCGTCGGATGCTTCGTGCGAACCACCACGCATCGGATGATCGCACCCATCTTCACATCACCACCGGGCAGCGTCTTCTTGACCGCACAGATGATGATGTCGCCGACATGGGCAACCTTACGTTTAAACTTACCCTTGCTGCTACTTCCGCCGAGCACCTTGATGCACATGGCTTCTTTAGCGCCGGTGTTGTCTGCGATGTCGACTTGCGTTTGCTGTTGAATCATGGGTCTGGTCCGTTGTCAGTTGTCCGTTGTCAGTTGTATTCAGGCCGTCTTGAACAACGGGCTACTGACAACTGACCACTGACGATTTTCATTGCTTCTCAGGCGCCTTGCCCGTCATCACTTCTTCAGCCGAGACCTGCACGGCTCGTTCCGGGGCCTTGGTCACAATCCGGAGTAGACGATGGTGCTTGGTCTTGCTCAACGGTCGGCATTCAGCGATCTCAACCGTGTCGCCTTCTTTAGCCAGGTTTGCCTCATCGTGAGCGTGCAGCGTGGTGCGACGCTTGAGGAACTTGCCATACTTGGCATGACGAGTCTGGTAATTCACGACGACCTTGATCGTCTTGTCACCTTTGTCCGAAGCGACAACGCCTTCCAGCGTGCGAAGCAGCGGACGCGGCTCGGTGGTTTTTTGCGTTCCTTTTGAGGTCTTTGTTTCTGCCATGGTCTTACTCTTCATTCAGCCGCTCGCGGCTTAGCACAAGGATCGGGTTTACTTCGCCGACGTCGGTTCCGCTTTTTTCAGTTCCGCCAGCTCTCGCTCGTGAACGAGCGTCTTCAACTGGGCAATCTCACGGCGAGTCTTACCGAGTTGACTGGGGTCTTCCAGCTTCTCAGTGACCGCTTGGCTGCGAAGCTCAAACAGATGCTTCTGTTTTTCCTTCAGCTCTTGTGTGAGGGCGTCGGTCGGTTTTTCTCTCAGTTCTTTCAGGCTCATGGGTGATTCCCATTTCGTAAATCAAATTTCAATTCAAACAAAACGAGGCAAACGGCATACGGCCCATTTATGCCACTGAATGGCGACGCGGTACAAACCGGCAAGCGATCGGCATTTTAAACGCCAGACGAGCGAGGCACTTCTTAGCCGTCGGTTCGTCCACCCCACCGACCTCAAACAGGATCGTGCCGGGTTTCACAACGGCGCACCAGAATTCTGGTTCACCCTTACCGCTACCCATGCGGACTTCCAAGGGCTTGGCCGACACTGACTTGTGCGGGAAGATTCGGATGTAGAGCCGACCCTCACGACGCAGAAAGTGACTGGCGGCGACACGGCCGGCTTCAATCTGCCGGGCAGTGATCCAGCAGGGCTTCAAGGCCTGCAAACCGAATTCGCCGAACGCCACGGTATTTCCGCGGGTCGCGTTACCCTTGATCTTGCCGCGTTGGCTTTTGCGGAACTTCACCCGCTTTGGCATCATTGGCATAAGTCACCTAAACCTAAACTGTCCGTTGTCAGTGGTCCGTTATCAGTGGTGAAAACGAACCATTAAATATCATCGTCGACCGCGACGCGGGGCGCCACCGGGTCGGGCGTCGGTGTCTTCCACCGTTTCGCCATAGATCCCACGGTAAATCCATACCTTCACGCCGATCGTGCCGAAGGTGGTCATTGCCGTCGCGACACCGTAGTCGATGTTCTCCTGGAGGGTCGTCAGCGGAACCGATCCAACCGTCGTCACTTCGCTTCGGGCGATTTCAGCACCACCCAGGCGACCGCTGACGACGATCTTGATTCCCTTGGCTCCCGAGCCCATCGTTTCCTCGTTGCGCTGTTTCAGCACGCGACGGAAAGCGGCTCGCTTCTTCAACTGTTCGGCGACCGACTCAGCCACCAGTTGGGCGTTCAGGGCCGGGTTCTTGATCTCGATCACTTTAATCGGAGCCACTTTACGCTTGATCAGATCTTCAAGTTCTTCACGAAGCTTGTCGACCTCGGCACCCTTGGGCCCGATGACCAGACCGGGGCGAGCGGTTCTCAAGGTCACAGTCACTTCTTCGCGCGTCCGCTCGATATTCACTTCGGCGACGGCGGCGAAAGGAGGCTTGCGATTGAGTTTCGCATCCACATGACGGCGAATCTTGAAATCCTCACCGAGGAAGTCACCGTACGCCGCCTTCGGGGCGTACCAGCGGGATCGCCAATCTTCTGTGATCCCAACTCGAAAACCAACAGGGTTTACTTTCTGACCCATAAAGCGCTCTGATTTCTGTTAAAACTTACCGACCGAGCTTGTCCCGTTCGCCCAGCTCAACCACCAGGTGGCTGGTGCGCTTCTTGATCTCGTACGCTTTGCCTCGATCCTTCGGTTGGAAACGCTTGACGACCGGACCTGGATCGGCGTAGGCGCGGCTGACATACAGCGTGTTCGTATTCGCTTCCTGTTCACCGGCATTGGCCACCGCCGAACGAACGACCTTGCTGATCAGGACGGCCGAGCGCTGCTTGTTGAATCGCAAGACAGTCAGCGCGTCATCGACGTCGCGACCCTTGATCAGATTCATCACCAACCGCGCTTTTCGCGGTGAGATTCGGGCAAACCGGTGTGATGCTTGGAAAGACATTTAAACCTCAGTGCAGAATGCCAAACCGGCACTCGGCGTTCTTCAGACGATTCTTAATTCCGATTACTTGGCGCCCGGAGCATCAGCCTTTTTGCCACTGTGCCCACGGAACGTACGGGTCGGGGAAAACTCACCGAGCTTAGGCCCAACCATGTCTTCCTGAACGAACACCTTCAAAAACTTGTTGCCGTTATGAACTTCAAACGTATGGCCCACGAACTCAGGCGTGATCGTGCACGCGCGGGCCCATGTCTTGATGGGCTGCTTGGCCCGATTCTCATTCAACTTCGAGACCTTCTTGAAAAGCTTCTCGTCGACGAACGGACCTTTTTTAGCGCTACGGCTCATGGTTTACCTTGTCAGTTGTCAGTTGTCCGTCGTCAGTTGTTCATTTCACTTATGCCGCCGTCTTTACAACTGACAACGGACCACTGACTACGGACTCTCTTAGGAATTCACAGTTCGCGGACGTTGCTGGAACGGACCGAAGGCACGGCGGCGAAGAATCAACTTTTCGCTCTGTGCTCGTGGGCTACGGGTGATACCACCCTTGGCCGGTACACCGGTCTTGCTCACCGGATGTCGACCGCCGTTTGAACGGCCTTCACCACCACCCAGCGGATGGTCGATCGGATTCATCGCCTTGGCACGGGTGTGCGGACGGATACCCATGTGACGGCTACGACCAGCCTTGCCGATGCTGACATTGATCCAATCGAGATTTCCGATCTGACCAATCGTTGCGCGGCACTTGCTCTTGATTCGCCGCATTTCACCGGATGGAAGAATGATCACGGACCATTCACCTTCCTTGGCACTCAAGCGGGCAACGCCACCGGCGGATCGAACCAACTTGGCACCCTGGCCGGGGTTCATTTCAATATTGTGAATTTCCAGACCACCGGGAATCGCGGACAACGGCATGCAATTGCCAAGTTCCGGTTCGACCGACGGACCGCTGATGACCTTCGCACCAACCTTGATCCCATTAGGAGCAAGGATATAGGACTTTTCGCCATCTTCGTATTTGATGAGAGCGATAAAGCAGCTGCGATTAGGATCATACTCGATCGCTTCGACATTGGCGACGATGCCGTCTTTCTGCCGCTTGAAATCAACCAGACGATACAGACGCTTATTGCCACCACCAGTGTGCTTGGCGGTGATGACACCGTGATGGTTACGGCCGTTCGCGCGGCGTTGGCCGACGGTCAAAGACTTTTCCGGTTTGAACTTCGTCAAAACAGCTTTGTAGTCGATGACGCTACCGGCACGTCGGCCAGGTGATGTCGGGTTGTAATATTTAATTGCCATAAGTCTTGTCCACAGTCGGTGGTCCGTTGTCAGTTGTTAATTCCCGCGATGCAATCCGGTGTCTTCCAATTGACAACGGACTACTGACAACTGACGTCTTAGAACAAATCAATTCGTGAGTTCTCGTCCAAAACCACCACTGCACGCTTCCAGTCGCTGGTCTTGGTCATCTTATTTCGCGATCGTCGCGGTTTACCCTTGCGGGTCATTGTTCGGACATCAACCACTTTCACGTTGTACAAAGCCTGAACCGCATCCTTAATCTGATGCTTGTTGGCCCCGGCATGCACCTCGAACGCGTACGCGTTACGAGTGGCCTGTTGATGCGTGCTCTTTTCAGTCACGAGCGGCTTAATGATGATGTTCAGGTTGTCCATGTTCTTTTATCCGTGGTCAGTCGTCCGTTGTCAGGGGTAAGGCATCAGTTTTTACAACTGACAACCGACCACTTACGGCGGACATTCATTACGCCAAAATCTGTTGAAGGCCGGCCTTGGTCATTAGCAATGTTCGGTTTCGCAGAATGTCCCAGGCATTGAGCTGCGACACAGTCGTCAATGTCGTGCGATCGATGTTTCGAGCCGACTTCTCCAACGCTTCGTTCTTACCGTCAAGGGCAAACAGGCAACTACGGTCAATGCCCAACGCCTTGTAAACCGCAACCATCTGCTTGGTCTTGGCTTTGTCGATCTTGAAATCGTCAACAACCTTGACTTCTTTGGCCTGAAGCTTCAGCAAGATGGCACTGCTTGTCGCGAGACGACGGGCCTTCTTCGGCAGAGCCTGACGCCAATCTTTCGGTCGCTTCTGCTTGGCATGACCACCACCAACGCGAACCGGCTGGCGGATGGCACCCTGGCGAGCATTGCCGGTGCCCTTTTGGCGGAAGATCTTGCGAGTCGAACCTTCGACCTCACCGCGGGCGAGCGTGCGGACAGTACCTTGCCGTTGATTGGCGTGATACATCACGAGCGCTTGCTTGAGGAGATTTTTGCGAACCTCACCACCGAGCTTCGCTTCGTCGACCTGGATTTTTTCAATCTCTTGGCCGCTAATGTTGTATACAGAAACTTCGATCATGACTTTATCCATTGCCAGTTGTCAGTCGTCGGTCGTCAGTTGTTTCTTGTTGGGTCCGTCGTCTTTAACAACTGACAACGAATCCCTGACCACTGACAAATCATTTCTTCTTCACGTCGGCGATGCGGATGCGGGCCGTTTTGCTCTTCCTAACGTAAAGAAGCCCGCCGTTTGGTCCGGGCAGGGCTCCTTTAATTAATAGCAGGTTATTTTCGAGATCGATGCGGACGAGGGGATGATTGCGCGTCGTGACTTGATCGCTGCCCATGTGCCCGGCCATGCGAACACCCTTTTTGGGCTTACCGCTCTGACCACGCCAAGTGGCGCGGGATGCGATTGAACCCGGTGATCGATGCTTACGTTCCGTACCGTGCGAGGCGCACTGACCACCGAAGTGATGGCGCTTCATAACGCCGGCAAATCCCTTGCCTTTGCTAACACCGATGACGTCGACAAATGCAACGCCATCGAAAATATTAACTGTAAGAATTGCACCAAGCTCGTGCTCGGGCTTCCCGTTTTGGCGGGCTTCCGCGAAATGTCGTTGAGGACCAATACCCGCCTTGGCGGAATGGCCGATGAGCGGCTGAGTGCTGAACTTGGCCTTGCATTCTTCAAAACCGAACTGAATGGCATTATAACCGTCTTTGCCTTCGACCGATTTCACCTGGGTGACGGTACACGGACCGGCCTGCACAACGGTGACAGGGATAATTGCACCCTTGTCGTTGTAGATGCGGGTCATGCCAATTTTCTTGCCTAATAGGGCTTGGTTCATCGGTTTAGACAGAGGAGTGAGAGTTTAACAACAACTCCGACTCGTATCTCTCCTATAGAGTTTTCAATCGCTTCGCCGCCATGTCGCCAAAACGTTACCGTCACGGCCAAAACACGTCGACAGAATCTCCGGGACACGCGCCCCATTTTTAGGGGAATTGGGTTCTTGGATGAACCCCGCAGTCCGGAGGACTTACTGGAATCAAAAAATTTATCAGGCCTTGATCTTCACAAACACACCGGCAGGAACAACGAGGCGATTCAGCGCCTCGATCGTGCGGGCCGTGGGTTCAAAAATGTCGATCACACGCTTGTGCGTTCGCATTTCGAACTGTTCGCGAGATTTCTTGTCGATGTGCGGGCTGCGCAACACCGTATATCGTTCAACCCGCGTGGGCATCGGGATTGGCCCACAAACACGGGCATTCGTGCGCTTGGCATGATCGACGATTTCTTTCGCCGATGCGTCCAAGGCACGATGATCGTACGCTTCCATCCGAATTCGAATCCGATCGCCGTTCATAATGATTTTCCAGTCGCCTGACGTTGGTCATTCAAGGGAGAGCGTCAGGGCTACTGCACTGATCAATCCTCTGTCGTCAACGGGAGGGGAGAAGATAACGATAACGTTTTAGAAGTCAAGTCCGCAAAGTTTATGTGAAGCGGAATTTTCTCGCGTTTCTTAGAGTTGATGCAGATTCGTCGGAACTTTGCGATTTAATAGAATTTATTTGCACCTCAGCAACGTCATCACCGCAAACGCCGTCCCATAGGGTTTGTGGTAGTCCCACATCGCGTAATCCCACCAGGAACCGTCTGGTTCCTGATGCGGGATCACCCCGGAAGCGATCTGCTTCGCGTACTTCGCCCGCTCGCTCGTCGGCATGGCCTCCAGCAGACGGGCCGCATAATAGTGATCAAAATAATAATAATATCCGGAAGTTTGATACCACGACTCGTGCGGGAAGGGTCGTTTTCGTCCCATTTCCAGAAACGCGTGATCGGTCTGGAAGGCATCAAGCCCCGCACGAATTCGCCCTTCGGTAGCCACCGGCGATTTCCACATCCATAGCGCGTAATTTGAAGGTTGAGTCCGCCCTACCGCGCCGCGTTCGGTATTGGCCGGCTGGCGGGGATGGTATTTATAGTCAGAGCCGTACAGAAAGAATCCGTTCGGAAGCCGCATTTGTTCAAGCCGCCGCAATGAAAACTCCACAAGGCGGGGTGGAAGTTCGATCCCCACCGACTGCGCCTCGCGCAGCGCAACGAGACCCGCCGCCGTGCCGAAACTGGTGGGCCCCATGCTTGGCGCCTGCGTATGACCCTGAAAATCGTAGTAATTCCACCCGCCGATATAGGTCGCGTATTGCGTCAGGGATTTCAGGCTTTTTTTCGCCGCCGCCTCGATGCGCGGATTTGGGCCGGATTGGAGCTCTTCAACCAACGCTTGCAACGCATAGATATGCGCCCACGTGTTATACAAAAGTTCTGCATCGTCCCGGCGAGCTTCCTGACAACTCACGAGAAATTCGACGCCTTTCGCATGTGCGGGTTTCTCTCCAACTTCCCGCAAGGCCATCACGCATAAGGCGGTCGTGCCGATACGGAACGCATCATGGGAACCAGGCACCATTGAATAAATTTCCGTGCCGCGTGTCTCCAACCCGGTGCCCCATGAGCCATCCGGATTTTGGGATTTGATCAGGAATGCAACTCCACTGGCGATCGCATCATCGAATTGACTGCCGGGTTGAGTCGTGGGCTTTTCAAGTTCCGTCGCCAAGAGGACCGGATGGGAATTCGCACAACCCGATGCGCCAAGGAAAAGTACACAGAGCACGGTGCAAAATCGCATCCCGCAAGAAACGATCGAACTTCTCCTCCACGTCGTCACCTTCGGAAACTCGTTCAAAACGTGCTGTTGGCGTAGATCATTCATGGCTTGCCCTGCGTCAGAACTTCGTCGCCTTCGGTCAACCCGCCGACAATTTCCGTGGATTTTCCATCCGTATGTCCGGCGACGATATTTTTCTTTTTCTCCTCGCCATTTTCCCGAGTCCACACGACGCCGTTCGCGATCGCGCTGCTCGGAACCAGCAGGACCTTCGTCAACGGTGACACATCGATTTGAATAGTTGCCTTCAGGCCGGGAATGAGTCGTTTGTCCACCTCACCGACGGTGATCGCCATCGGATAGACAGGCCCGGTTGGTGTCACGACCGCCGTCCGCGGGGCGGTTTCACATTTCCCCTGGATCCGGATTTCCGGAAATGACAAGGGCGTGATCGTTGCGTTCGTCCCTGACGGTACCGAGAAATACTTTCCCTCGGCCAAGTCGGCGACCACCCGCATTTTACCGGGGGTACACAAGGTCATTAGAACCGCCTGAGCCGTCACTTTCTCACCGATGCGCAGCGTTTTTACGTCGCCCCCCTGCCAGTTGCCCAGGGTGGCTTGTCCGAACCAGATGACCCCATCCATCGGGGCGGTGACGGTTAACTTTTCCAGATCCCCCTTCAGTTCGGTGATCTTCATCGTGGCCGTTTCAAACGCCGTGCGCGAAGTGAAGCGGATGGTTGTCCACTGCGATCGCACATGAATCTGGGCAACCTCCAGCGTAGCCAATGCCTGCTTGGCGCGCTGCAAAGCGTCGGTGACGGCCCGCTTGGATACGGGGTAGTAGGTGGCCAGATTCTTTTTGACGCGATCCTTTTCCATGCCCAATTGAATCTGCGCCTGTTCCAAACCGCGCACCGCCCGTTTGACGACGATGTCCGCCGTCGCACTGGTCAATTCTTCGGTCTTATACATCTTCTTCAATTGGTCCAATTCATCGGTTCGATCATCCACATTATCTTTGAATTGCTTGGCCTGCAGTTCCCAGCTTTTGAGCAATTGCGGGCCATCGACTTGTTCCCACCAGGTGACCGCACTCTCCGCATCGGCCACCGCGTTTAGCTGAGATTTCAGCACCAATGCTTCAGAGGCCTCTGACAGCTTGAAATCCGCTTCCGACTTGTCCAGATTGGCTTGGGCTGCTACGAGATCATTCTCCGCCACCGCCAGTTGTTTCTTGAGCGGAATGGAGTCAATTTGGAGGAGAACATCCCCCTTCTTCACGGCCGATCCATTGGCAGCGATGGCGTTGATCGTCAGATCACCCACATAGGTCTTCAAACGCAGCCGAATCTCGGTCGGATCAACTGCCTCGAAATAGCCCGTGCTTTCAAATTTAAGTGAGATTTCACCGAGTTTTGCCCTGCTGGTTGCAACGGCCGTGGTTGCAGCCGCCTGAGTTGCCGCCGGACGGGTCGCCGTGACGCTCGTCTCCGCGCACAAAACACCGGCCCCCATCGAAATCAACGCGAGTAATACGGAAGTAGAAATTGCCTTCAAGATGAGATCTCCGAAAAATGCCCAAATTAGAGTGACTTGCCATCAAAGAGTTGTCAATCGGAAACGAATCGCGCCTGATAATGTTAAACTGTCATCATGCCTGATATTGCCTCACCCCTTCCACAAGCTCAAAAGCACCGGGCCATAGCCATTCGATCACTTTTGGAAAACTACTATCCAACGGTTCATCGGATGGCGTTTGCTCTTTGCGGAAACCAGAACGCCGCCGGTGAGGTTATTTATCGCGTGATGTCCCGGGCGTTGCCAGCCATCCCCAAATGGCGCGATGACAGTGCTGCCGATCGGTGGTTTTATCACTACACCGTTTTGGAAACCCGCCGTCATGATGGAATTGCTTCGAATATCGATCCCCTGTCCATTACAGAGACACCGAATCCCCAGTACACCGCCTTCATCCGTGCTCTTCGTGCCATGCCCGTGCAGCAGCGTGAGGCCATCGTGCTGAATCACGGCGAACATCTGAACCCTCGCTATCTAGGGGTGGCAATGGACTGCTCCGCCGAGGCCGCCGCCAACCATCTTCGCGTCGCCACGCTTCATCTTGAATCGATTACCGGTGGCCAGCTCGCCCCCATGCTTGATTTATTCGCAAAGATTTACCATCACCTCGCCCCACCGCTGGAAATCGCTCGACCCGTGATTCAATTTCAGATCAATCGATTTCTGTTTCCACGACGATTGAAACGAATCATGTACATTTTGCTGACACTTGCCGCCACGGCAGTAGGCGTGTGGGTCTGCCGACGACTGGGAATTATTTAGTTTATTAAGCACGCTCAACTCAACGGTGTACCCAAACTTCCGGGGCGTATGCAGCATTGCGGTATCCGGGCGGCAAAAATGCAACCCGAATACTTCGGAGACTAAAGCCGTGAATCCACGAGGAAAGTGAAGGTTCGGCCATCAAGAACGGTGTCTTAACTTGCTCCCCCTCCGCTCTGTCTCCAAAAACTCCGCGTCGCCGGGTTGTATTTTGAACTTGCCCGGAAGTTTGGTCACGCCTCAAACCGGCGCTGCGCTGGCGTCCCGGCTGGCTCCGCCTATAATTCGCCAAAGTAGATTGACCCATGGATTTTGAAGGGAGCCGCGTTGTCAGACCGCTATTTTCAGCACACTTTTGAGAATGGATTGACTTTGTTGGCCGAGCGAATGCCAGCGATGCAGTCCGCCGCCATGACCTTTCTTGTGCCGGCGGGCTCCGCGACCGATCCCATCGACCGCTGTGGGTCGGCCACCGTTTTGTCCGACCTGATCATGCGAGGGGCCGGTCACCGTGACGTTCGCCAACTCTCAGACCATCTGGACAGCCTCGGTTTGCAACGCAGCAGCAGCGTTGGCATTCATCACACACGGCTCGGTTGTGCGGGGGTCGCACCAAAGGTGATGGAAGGGTTATCTGCATTTGCCGATATCGTACGTCGACCGCAAATGCCCGAAAGCGGTTTCGATGCCGCGCGCGATCTTGCGTTGCAAGCCCTTGCCGGAATTGACGATGAGCCGCGCCAAAAATTGATGATCAAGCTGCGTGAATGGCATTTCCCATCTCCGTACGGTCGCAACACTATGGGAGAAAAGGATCATCTCGAAAAACTAACGCTCGGATTGTGCAAAGTGGATCTGGTCGAGCGGTATCAACCGCGTGGATCGATCTTGGCGGTCGCCGGGAACATTGAGTACGACCGCCTCCGCGCTGACGTTGAAAAGCTCTTCGGCAACTGGCACCCGCATCACATTGAACCGGTCACACTGATGCCACCCCCCGGTCATCAACGGCACGAAGAGCAACAAAGTGAGCAAACGCATATCGGCATTGCGTACCCATCCATCCCCGAAACACACGAAGACTATTACACGATGCGATTGGCGATGGAAGTGCTCAGCGGTGGCATGAGTGGCCGACTGTTTACGGAAATCCGCGAAAAACGCGCCCTGGTCTACAACGTATCCGCCGGCTACTCGAGCCTCAAAGGCCAGGGCAGCATTCTAGGTTACGCCGGCACGAGCAACGAACGCGCTCAGGCCACCCTCGATTGCTTTATCCATGAACTCTATCGCCTGCAGGAAGGTGTGACCGAAGGCGAACTGAACCGCGCCAAGACCGGCCTGAAAGCCAGCACCATCATGCAAGGTGAAAGCACTTCCGCTCGCGCCGGTTCAATCGCGCATGACTTTTTCATGCGTGGCCGTATCCGCACGCTGGAGGAAATCAAAGCGGCGATCGACGACGTCACGCTGGACCAGACCAACGCCTGGCTCAAAGCCAACAAACCCGGGCCGTTTACCATCGTCACCGTCGGCCCCAAGCCACTGAACATTCCCGCTTAAACTTGAATTTTTCGTAGGGTCCGCTTTAGCGGACGGGATCGTTCCGAATGAAGACTTGCACCTTTGAACAGATGGCTATTCACAGCCCGTGGCACGGGCTTCCAGCCCGTGCTAAGGCGGCAAGTACGACTAAAACAATTTGTTCACAAAAGTCACTTTTAATCATCGAATCAATCGCATGGGCTGGAAGCCCATGCCACGAGAGGCCTTTGTTACATCACAAAATCATTCGCAATTATTTTCTACTGATGTGGGCTCTGCTTTTCCTGATCTTAGGATCAACCGCTTGCGGTTCGCATGCCCATTCCGTCACCGAGAGCGACGCCACCTTCCAATCCGCCTCCTCGCATCAACTGGTCGTCACGCTCCCTTCGCACGGCGACTTCACGAACTCCCGTTCGATCCCACTGGACACAAAAGTGGTGGTTAAGATTAATGGCCTTGAATCCAATATTGGAAAACTTCAGACCGGGCAAAACATTCGCATTCTCCGGGATGATGTAACCCACGAGGTCGTCGGCATCGAAGCACGGTAATTCCAGCTAAACATTTAAACAGGCATCGACATGGCTCTTACTTTCCAACAAACACAACTTCCAAACGGCCTTGATATTGTCGCGGAAATCAACCCCGATTCTCACTCGGCCGCGTTCGGGCTCTTCGTCAAGACTGGTTCACGCGATGAATCTCTTGATATCAACGGCGTTTCCCATTTTCTCGAACACATGATGTTCAAAGGCTCCGCCAAATACGGCTGGGAAGATGTGAACCGAATTTTCGACGAAATCGGCGCCCGCTACAACGCCTTCACCAGCCAGGAGATGACCGCCTACTACGCTAACGTCCTGCCGGAATTTACCGAGCGCGCCATCGAGCATCTGTCGCATCTGTTGAGACCGGCGATTCGTGTCGAAGATTTCACGACGGAAAAGAAGGTCATTCTCGAAGAAATCGCCATGTATCTCGATGATCCCGGTCATCGACTGTACGAACGCCTTATGGAAGCGCATTTTGGCCCGCATCCACTTTCGATGAGTGTGCTGGGCACCAGCGAATCGATCGAAAAAATGCAGCAGCCGCAGATGGCCGAGTATTTCGAGCGACGCTACGGCCCGGGCAATCTCGTACTCGTGGCAACTGGCAAACTCGATTTCAAGGATATCGTGAAGCTTGCGGAAAAATACATGGGATCATGGCCGCGCGTGGATGCACCACGGCATCAACCGGAGCCCCTGTATAAACCGCAAAAACAATTGATGTCCGACCCGAAACTCAACCGCCAATACACCATGGGCATGACCCCCGGCCCAAGTGCTCAGGACGATCGCCGCTTCGCCGCCCGCGTGCTGAGCGATGTCATCGGCGACGCTGAAGGCAGCCGTTTCTATTGGGCGCTCGTCGACAACGCCATCGCCGAAGATGCCGAGTTCGGCTTCTATCCGCACGATGGTTGCGGCTCATTCTACATCGCCTTGACGACCGAACCCGATCGCTCGGAAAAAGCGTTGGATATCGCGTTAAAAGAACTTGAGAAGGCCAAAACCGACCTGAAAGAAGATGAAGTTGAACGGGCAAAAAACAAGATTGCCAGCAGCATTGTTCTTTCAGGTGAAGTGCCCATCGGCCGTATGCGATCGATCGGCGGACAGTGGATGTACAACAAAGAATATCGTTCTCTCGAAAAGGACATGGCTACCCTCAACTCCGTCACCATCGATTCGCTACGGCAGTTGATGATCGACTACCCGTTCGACCCGATGACGATTGTCAGCCTCGGACCCGGGGAGAAGTAATCCTCCGGCCCGCGCCGAGGAAATCAGCGTCTTCATTGAACGTCCACGGAACTTGTTCCGTGGACGTTTCAAACTCGATCGATTGATTATCAGACGTTCGACTGACCGAATTTGCCGAGGCTTCAAACTTATTGTATCTCTCCTTCGGTCGCCCTTTGGAAGGAGATTCGTCAATGCAGAAGCTTCAATCCGTTCCCATTCACCGCGTTCCAGCGCAGGAGCCGCGCGGGCGTGAAATCGTTCGAACCCCTGTAAACAACATAGGTTCGGATTCCAATATTCGACCCGCGAAGGTCGCCCGACCCAAGCCGAACCCCCACCTTTCGGCGTTTGAGACCGAGATGCTTTTAGAATGGTCACAGACCTGATCCGCCGCCAGGCGAACGGGAGTTCATCACATAGCCCGGCGTTTACGCCGGTTCTTTCTTCTTCATGGAAAACCAGGAAACGGTGTAAACGCCGGGCTATATAGATACAGGAGACATTGACCGCGCATCGGGTATAACCTCCCCCATGAAACCCGGGGAACCTTCGATCGCAACCTCAGACGTACTCTCCCTAAATCCCGATGGCTCCCCCGACTGGAATCACCACCCGCCCGAAGTCCACTGTCCGATGTGCGAATACAACCTCTTCGGACTCGCCGAAAAACGCTGTCCGGAATGTGGCTACCCATTCGAATGGACTGAACTGCTCGACGCCAAACGCAGGCCACATCCCTACCTGTTCGAGCATCATCCGGAATCCAATTTTAAATCGTTCTGGAAAACGGCTTGGGGTGGATTGAGACCGTGGAAATTTTGGCGAGGGCTTCATCCAGCGATGCCTTCGAAGCCACGGCGACTGCTCCTGTACTATTTGCTCGTTGCGATGTTCGGCGGGTTGATTCTTGTGACACATTTTGCCATTGCCTCGACGGATATGTATTTCAAGGTAAAAGCTGAGCGAGAATCGCTATTCCCGATTTCAAAAAATGCCGCGTAGCCTCTGCAGAACATGCTCGATGCGCTACGACCAATTCCACCGAATCCAGCATTTTTTCAATGGTTGCTGCAAGCGAATCGAGAGCTACTTGTGACGGCATGGCTTGTCGGAATCATTCTGCTGTGGCCATGGCTCACGTTCGCAATGTTGATGATTTTTCAATACTCCATGCGAAAGGCGAAAGTGCGGTCGATACATGTTCTTCGCAGTACGATCTATAGTTATGACGTCGTTTTATTTGCCGCCCTCGCAATGGTCATAGTCGTGCCCCTTCGTGTGCTTATCACCGCAAATTCAAACTTGGAGATATTCTCTGGGTCTCCATACGGGACAGTATGGGTAACAGAATCGTTTAAGCCCACCATCGGTTTCTGGGACATCTTCATGGGCTTCCGCCTCAACGGCTCTACCAACTTCGAACTTTACGGCCATATCTTCGTCACCATCTTACTCTTGTTCAGCTCGTTGAAGCTCGCCGTCGCCTATCGACACTACTTAAAATTCGATTGGCCTTTCGCTACCATTCTCGTCACTCAGCTCATCCTTGTGTTGGCCTTATTCATTCTGGTGGTACGCACAGGAATGCTTCGTTAACTTTGATCCGATGCTGTCATTTTATTCCATCCTCCCCGCCGTCCTCCGATTCGCGGCGCCGCTCATTCTCGCGGCTTTAGGTGAGCTTATCGTGGAGCGCGCCGGAGTCGTCAACATCGGCATTGAAGGAATGATGTTGGCCGGGGCGCTCGGCGCCTGGGCCGCCGATGCCTGGCACGGCCCCGCTGCCGGAATTACCGCGGCGATTCTGGCGGCGATGCTGCTCGCGCTGCCCTTCGCGATCGCCACACTGGTATTCGCCGCCGATCAGATCGTCACCGGAACCGGCATCAATCTTCTCGCGCTCGGGCTTACCGGGATGATCTATAAACTCATCCCGCCGGAGTTTGAAAAACGCGTTGTCGGAATCAATGTGAAATGGCTGATCGTTCTCACACCAGTGATCGCATTCTTACTGTGGGTCTATTTGCGATTCACCCGATCCGGGCTTGAATTAATCGCGATTGGCGAAGCCCCGCAAGCCGCCGACACCGCCGGAGTTCCGGTGCAGCGACGCAAATTCATGGCGATCCTCTTTGGAGCCGCTTGCGCCGGTCTGGCTGGGGCTTATCTCTCGATTATGGACACCCGCTCATTCACGGAAAACATGACGGATGGCATCGGATTCCTCGCACTGGCGATGGTGATTTTCGGTCGCTGGAATGCTGGTGGAATTGTGGCGGCGGGATTATTCTTTGGGCTCATTCGCGCCATCGCCAATCAGCTTGAAACCCGCAATGGTTTTTCCCCCGCCGTGCTAAGAATGTTTGGATTGCTACCCTATGTCGTCAGCCTTGCCGCGTTGGCTGGAGTAGCGGGGAAAAGCGGATCACCTGCGGCGCTCGGCAAGGCTTATCCAAGAGAGTGATGAGGGTGGCATGGGCGTCTCGCCCGTGCTTTTGTTTCTGAGGAAAACGCGGGCGAGACGCCCACGCCACCTCTATCAAGCCGCCAAAAGCCGTTGACGTCGGCTGACCGTCGTCGTCGAGGCTCGCAGATGCGATGGATCGATCGCCATCCCCAGGCTTTCCTTGCACATCGGGGATTCGACCAGACGATGGGCAATCCCACCGAGCAAGGCACGCACCGTGTCGGCTCCATCGATATTCGCAGTGACGAGCACTCGCAACATCGACGGTTGTTGATTGCGGCAACGATCGAGCAAGTCAACACCATGCGCGCTGGCTAATTTTTCACCGGCCACGCAGGCGACAATATCCTTGTGCTGAAGCAACCAGGCCTTGGCCCAACCGGGATCGCGTGCGCCAATCACGCTATACCAAGGCGACGCAATGCTCGTAATGAAATTCAGCACGGCCGGATCCGGATCCACCGCCATCAAACGCGGCTTCAGCGAGCGGCGCATCAGCGGAGCGCTATCGCTCTGCTTCAGCGAAGCTCCGGGCGCGATGGCCTGTCCTTGACCATGCATCTGCAATGGTGAGTGAGTGGATCGAGAGAACAGACGTGAAACAAATCGAACAAGGCCATTAAACATGCGAGCCTCCACCGTGAACCATCGGGAGGAAGAGTCGCCAACTTAACTTTGTGTCATTCGAGTCACGAGAATCCGCGCAGCGTCCGAGAACATTAAATCGCCTGCGTCGCCCGAACGATTCGATCGCGAACCGCCGCCCATTCCGATTGATCCGGCGGCATTTCAACGTAGATGGCGACCAGACCCATCGAATCCAGTTCGCGCAATGCGCGATAAAGATCCCGCGCGTAAATCTCGGGATTGCAAGAAAGCGCGATCGTTGCCCCCTCATGATGAACTGCCTCCGTTGAACTCATGCGAATCATTCCAATCGATGCGGAGTTCCGTTCCGTCTGGATTTTTCTCTCCGTGGCCCGATCAAATCTCCACGCCGCCGTTCGCGGAGAGTAGTGAACCGGAAGTTGCCCGGGACTCTTCGCAGACTCTTCGCTGGCAACTTGTCGAAACAAACCCACAGGTCCGATGACCGCTTCAATTTGTTGACGTGACACTCCTCCCAGCCGAAGGATCGTCGGATGCTCGCTACTCAGATCCAACACTGTCGACTCAATCCCCACCCGACAAGGCCCACCATCCAGAATCAGATCCACCGAATCCCCCAACTCATCTCGAACATGCTGGGCTGTTGTAGGACTGATGCGGTTGGATTTGTTCGCGCTCGGCGCTGCCACTGGCCCATCAAATGCGCGCAATAGGCCCAGTGCCAGCGGGTGATCCGGCACGCGCAAACCGACCGTCCCCCGCCCCGCCGTCACCGCATCGACAATGTCCGGAGACTTCGGCAGTACAAGCGTCAGAGGCCCCGGCCAAAATCTCGCGGCCAGTTTTGTCGCTGTATCAGGCCAGTGGGTTGCGTATCGCCTCGCGACGCTCGCATCAGCAATATGCACAATCAAAGGATTCGTTCCCGGCCGACCTTTTGCGGCAAAGATCTTCGCCACGGCGGTGGGATTCGTGGCATCCGCCCCCAAACCATAGACTGTTTCTGTGGGAAAGGCGACCAGTCCGCCAGACTTCAACATTTGCGCAAACCGCTCGATCATAAACATCCTATGAATCAAAATTTTCGGGCAGCGCAATTTCCTGAGCGATCAACCACTCCTTCGCCTTCTCCTGATCCGAGCAAATCAAAAACACTTCCTGCACCGTGCCCGTCCCCGTGTACAGGCATTTCAATCCCGCCGGCGTGGGATACTGAATTTTGAAGCTCGCCGGGGTCTTTCCCCGTCGCACTTTGATTCGGCCCGGGACGATGCGCGTCACATGCGGACAGTTCTTGACGATCACGTCTAGAATCTTGTCCAATCCGCCGACGCGGCCATGTTGGCGCTTAATGCGGCCGAATTTCATCCCAACACCTTACCGTATTGCGAAGAAAAACCCCTCACGCTATCCCTCCCAATGATTGCATTTTCTCTTTTCATGCCTACTGTCTAATTCTCAATTTTACGAAGGAGTTCCTATGAGTAACGGTACATTAAAAGCTGGAGATATGGCCCCTGAGTTCGAGTTGATGGATCAGGAGAAGATGAAAGTCCGCCTGAGTGATTACAAGGGCAAGAAAAAAGTCGCCCTTCTTTTCTACCCGATGGATTTTTCACCTGTCTGTACGGAAGAATTCTGCGGCTTTGGACCGGCCGCCGACCAAATCGTCCCCAATCGCGATACGATCGTTTTCGGCGTCAGTTGCGATAGCCCATTCAGCCATGCGGAATTCAAGAAGAAGTACAACATTCCGTACGATCTATTGAGCGACCCCACCCGCCGCATGGTCAAAGCGTATGGCATGTTCGCCGGTGAAGAGCCATACAACTGCTCGAAGCGCGGCACTGTCGTGATCGACAAATCAGGGAAAATCAGCTTCTATCAGGAAGTAGCGATGAAGGATCCGCGTAGCGTGGAATCCATCGCAAGCGCTGTAAAAGCTTGATGTGTTATTGAACGACGCACCAAAGCCCAGCGACTCCGCCGCAGGATTTTCTATACAAGCGGTTAATTCTAATCTAAAGTAGAACGGCAGATTGTTTCAATGAGTTTCGAGCAGAACGGGTGCCACAGGTCGCGGTACTCCGAGACCTGTGCATTTCGTCCCCGGCCACGCACAGGTCTCGGAGTACCGCGACCTGTGGCACCAGACTCGTTTTGCGGTTCTACTTAACTCGTAGGAAATCCCGCGGCGGAGCCGCTGGGCTCTCTTATTTGATTCGCTCAATCAAACGTCAACAACACCTTCAACACCCCCGGTCGCCCGGCCAGCTCCATCGCTTCCACCCCTTGCTCTAATTTCATCCGCCGATGGATCAGGCTCGTCACATCGACGCTCTTATCCGCCAGCGCCCGAATCGCCTCACGAAACGGCCCGCACCGACTGCCAATGACCTGAATCTCATCGATCACCAACGGTGCGAGATTCATCGGCTTTCCGACCGCAACCGTGCTTTTGAGAATGATCGTGCCGCGCGGGCGAACCATCTGCATCGCCAGTTCAAAACCAGCCACGGAACCCGTGCAATCCACCACCACATCCTGATCGTGACGCGGATTAATTTCCAAAAGCGCGCGAGAACGAATCGACCAACGCTCGCAAAGTGCCAGCTTGTCCGCATGTTTACCGATGACGCGCACCGGGCAGCCGACGTTGCGAAGCACTTGGGCAACGAGCAGCCCGAGCCGACCATCGCCCAGAACAGTCACCCATTTTTTTCCGTCGAGTTTGATCTGCTTCAGAATCTGAAACGCCGCTGCCAGCGGTTCCGCAAACACCGCTTGATCATCCTCCACCGTTTTGGGAAGTGCATGCAGATTAGCCGCCGGAAGCCGTACAAAATCCGCGAATACCCCGCCATGCTTCAGAATGCCAACAACCGTTCGATTGCGGCAGTGATTGGAAAGGCCCGAAAGACACAGATCGCAGCGCCCGCAAACGACGTTAATTTCGCCGACCACTCGTTGGCCAATCAATTGTTTGTCGGGAGATTCGAGCACTTCCGCGACGAATTCATGCCCCAGCACGCCCTGGAAATTCATGTAACCGCGGCAAATTTCCAGATCGGTCGAGCAAATCCCCGCCCGGAGGATGCGCAACCGGGTATCGCCATCCGCCTCCGTTGGTTCCGGATGCCGCGGGCGAAAAGCGAGCGATTGATCAAAGACGAGTGCCCGCATGTTTTCGTAGTGTCCACGATAAGCCTGAAAATCAATTCGTGGCACGGGCTGGAAGCGCGTGCCACAAAAAAGTTCTCAGGCTCAGTAAGGCCTAAACTCAAACAAACGGCTTCGCTGCGCTGGCCAGAAATCCTAACCAAGCCAGCTCATCGTACCGAAAATCATGCCCGGTCATCAGCCGTAGACTTTCCCGGGCCTGCCATGAGACCCCGAAATCACGATCCGTCATCACGGCGGTTAATGCCCGCGCCACATCGATCGTTTTGTAATTTCTCAACGCATCCGCACAGGCAATTCGAACATCCCTGCTTTCATCCTTTTGCAGAAGCGCGATCAATCGAGGAATCGCTTTTTCCACGGGCAAATTAGCCAAACCCTTGGCGGCTTCCAGTCGCACGAGAACTTCACCATCATCGAGCGCGGCGACGAACAACTCCGTGCCCTCGCGGCTGCGTGAATAATTCAGCGCCCGCATTGCCGCGCTCCGCACCAGATACTCCGGATCACGCTGACCGATCTGCTCGTATCGCTTGGTGTACGGGTCCTTGCGGGCGAATCGATTCTCGACCAGATGCATGATCCCTTCGCGGCGATTGTCGGCCGAACGCGTGTCTTCCATCGCCACGGCCCATTTCACCGGCGTTTCCCCCGAGGCAAAACGAATCAACCGAGCCGGCACGGCCCAGATCACGTGTCCGAATGCCATGAACGGGTTTTCTCCGGTCACGTCGACCCCTAAATACGTATGACCTTGATGCAAAGGGGAATCAATCCCGCCCAATCGTTCCTGATCCTGGCGAATTAAATCACGCATTTTCGCCGGGGGAACCACCGTCGCTGCGCTTTCGGCTCTTTTAGTGGCACACCCTTGAACCGCCATCAATGTCAAACAGGAAAACGCGATGAAGCGACGCATACCTCTCCTTCGAATCTATTTTCTGCAACGACTCTATCCCTGAAACAGGGAAAAATCTTCGTCTTTTGATTGATACATGGCTTCCGGTGAAACCCATGTCGGCGCATCCAGTGCAATTCCGAGAAATCGTTCGGCAAGCAAGCCGAATCGTGGCGTTTCGTCGGTGACGAAACAGTGCAATCTTCCCGGCCGAGTCGTGTCGCCGCGCAATAATCCACCGCTCAAAAGCCGCCGGTAAACATCTTCGGCGCACTGATCGGCGGAGTCAATCACAGTCACTTCCGAGCCCACTGTTTTAGCAATCAGCCCCTTAAGCATCGGATAATGCGTGCAGCCGAGCAGTAGCGCATCCAACCCGTTCTGAATCATCGGTTTGAGATACTGCTGCACCGCGAGAACGACAAGCGGGTCTTCCGCGCCGCGCCCTTCTTCAATAATCGGCACCAGCAAAGGGGTTGGCCGAAACAGCAACCTCGCATGATGGCGACGTCGAGCCAGCGCGTGTTCGTAGGCCTTCGAGCGAATGGTCGCCTCCGTGGCAATTACGCCAATCACCGGAAACCGCTTGCTTCCCGCCGCCGCCGCCGCCGCTTTCGCCCCCGGTTCAATCACCCCGCTGATGGATAAATTTCTGAACTCCGCTTTGAGCGAATGCATCGCAAGCGCCGTCGCGGTATTGCAGGCAATCACGATATGCTTGGGTTCAAATTCGCTGAGATATCGAATGATTTGCCGCACGTAACCGGTAACCGTGGGCGCGCTCTTGTTGCCGTAGGGCACGCGAGCGGTGTCACCGAAGTAGATAATGTCCTCGTGCGGCATCTCCGCCCGTAGTGCCTTGACGACGGTCAATCCGCCCAATCCACTGTCCAGCACTGCTATCGGAGACGAAATCGCCATGGGGTTGCTTTTGATTCACCTCGACACTTTTGTATTATCGGAGTAACAGGGGTGTGCGCTTGACATTTATCGGCCCTAAACCGACACTTGCAAACGTCTACGATATTCCACGCCTATTAATTCCCCTTTGGAAGGCATCCCATGAGCGCAGCACTGGAAAACAAACGAATTTTGCTGGTTGATGACGACAACGACATTCTCCTGAGCATGCAGGCTGCATTTGAGCCCACCGGTGCCATCATTGATATCGCGCGCGATGGCAATAAAGCCGTCGAACTGGTCAACTCCAATCACCCCGATCTGGTCATCCTCGACATGATGCTCCCAGGCCGTAGCGGTTTCCTGGTACTCGAAAAAATCAAAGCCAAAATCCCTAAAAACAGCAAGCCTTTCGTGATTATGATCACTGGCAATCAGGGGTCACGGCACAAAATGTTCGCCGAAAGCCTTGGGGTGAGCGAGTACTTCAATAAACCCGTCAAACTGGATCGCTTAATCACCACCGCCGAACGCCTGCTCGCCGAACCAGTCGCCTGAAAATCAGTCTCTAAATGTGGCAAGGGCTTCCAGCCCGTGTTAATGGATCAGGACGGAAAAAAACACCTGTTTCCCCGCAGCGATTCCAGTTCAAACGTCTTAACACGCGCTGGAAGCCCGTGCTACGAATTGAATCTCACACTCCCAGCGGAACCTCCGCGTTTCGAGGCGCGTAACCGAACGCGATTATTGAGGACTTTGAATTATTTCCCACTCGCCTGCCGTGTGCAGTGGTCGAACAACATCTGCCATTCCACTCGCTGAATCGCCACAACGGTCCGCAACCTCGGGTCTCCCGGACGGCCATTCACTTCTTCCACTAAATCCACAAAAGCCGCAGGGTTCCACCCATCTCTCAGCAATCGCATCAAAGACTTGTCGACTGGCAGCGGATTGATCGCCTCCCCCACGTTCGCCCCAATCGCCGGCATAATCGAGTGCTGCCCCACCTTGGCATACCAATAAAGACTATTCGAAAAATCCCCCTCACGGCGGTGCATAATCGCATGCCAAAACGCCAGGCACACCTTCGCATCCCGCATCGTCTCTTCATCAACCTCCTGCTGATTTTCCGAAAATCGCATCGACAACGCGCTCGACGCTGCTTTCAATTCTCCCGCCGGCGGCATATTCGCCGCACGCTCAATCTGCTCCGGCGTTTGCTGAGCAATCTCATGGCTCTCACTCAACCCATCATGCCAGAGCCACAACCCACACAACATCGCCGCCGCGTGCGGCCGAGAAACCATCGGAACCGCCAGCATCTGGTCGAACTTCACACCATCCAGCAGCGCATGAGCTTCCGACGGCGTTCCTTCTGGAACAACCAGTTTCTGGTAGATGTCGGAATGCTTACGAAATAAGTCGGAAGCTAGGGGTGAAAGAGGGTCTGTTTGAGGCATCTTCCGATTTTATCCGCGTAGTGCCGGAAGAATCCAGCCCGCGATGAGAGGCGTGATGATCAACTGGCCCACAAGGATTCGAACCTTGACAAAGCGCTCCAGAGGCGCTTGTGCTACCGTTACACCATGGGCCATTCATCGCATGACGAAAACGTGATCTTATCCACTCGCGCTTGGGTTTCAAGTACAACGATTTGGAACATTCGAGGTTAAACCGTCATGTACGCCACATATGGTGTGTATAACTTGTCGGCACCGCCATTAGAAGTTGAAAACCGGTTTGAATTGTGTACGCTATCTACGCCGTGAAGGTTGTTTCGGGAATCGAAGTTTGAAGGATGCAGAATGTCGTATCGGATGATCGCGATAGATCTTGACGGTACGCTGTTGTCCTCCACCGGCAGCGTTCCGCCTCGGGCAAAAGCGGCGATTCATGCGGCTTTAGATGCGGGATTGCTCATCTGCTTTGCAACAGGTCGCAACTGGACGGAAAGCAAATCGGTTCTGGATACGGTGGCCCATCATTCGACGGCCGTGTTCGTCAGCGGTGCGATGGTGATCGATACGAAAAACGGAGTTACGCTGCATCGCACGATGATGGACCCGCAACTCGCTCGCGAAATTTGTGGTGTACTCGAAGACCGGGGTCATTCCGCGTTGGCATTGCAGGACACGCACAAAGCCGGCGGTGTCGATTACCTGGCCACCGGCGGTAAGACGCCGAACGAAGCCGAACGACTTTGGCGAGAAGTGACGCAGACCGTTGTGCATGAAATTGAATCGCTGGCGAATTGGCCGCATGAACACACGATCCGTATCGGCATCGTCGCCGCACCCGAAGAAGTTGAACAAGCCGTGCGTGAATTGACTGAGCGTTTTGGCGATCGAATCGTCAGTCATTGCATCCGCGTGCCGGCGTACGGTGTGGATGTGATGGAAGTGTTCGACCCGGCCGTCAATAAGTGGGAAGGCATCTCGCACGTCGCCCGCATGCACGGTGTGGAAGCGCATGAGATCGTGGCGATCGGTGATGACGTCAATGATCTGCCCATGCTCAAGCACGCGGGCCTCAGCGTGGCGATGGGCAACGCAAAACCGGAAGTGAAGGCGATTGCAAAAACCGTCATCGGTCGCAATGACGAAGACGGGTTGGCCATATTTTTAGAAGATTTGGTTGCCAGGCACCTCGTTGTGCCGGCGCCGCAATGAATTGAAGGAGCTAGGGCTGCATCGGAAGTTGTTCCCCTCTCGAACGAAGGAAGAGAGGGTTATGGAGACCATTCAGGGAAGATGCGAAAGGACTCGCGAAATAAAGCGGTCGACGGGAAGGATTCCCATCGACCGCTTTTTTTCTTTGCGCTGACGTCTTATCGAGAACCTGCATCTCGTGCATTGTCACATTTAAGATTTAGGGTGCCACAGGTCGCGGTACTCCGAGACCTGTGCGTCGCGTCACACGACAAAAACACAGGTCTCGGAGTACCGCGACCCGTGACACCTCAATCGGACGTTTTTCTAAATCCGATTCGTGACAAATCGCTAATCTCCCCCCGGCATCGCCTGATTCATGAATCCCATCACATCACTGTGCAATTTCTCCAGTGATTCTCGCACGTGATACATCATGTGCCCGCCTTCATACATCACGCGGGTGACATTCTTTCGCAGGTCTGCCGACAGTTTCATATGGCTGATCGTGTAGTCCGTCGCAAAGTAAGGCGTGGCCAGATCGGCATATCCGCTAGCAAACATCACCTTCATCTTCGGGTTCTCCCGCATCGCCCGCGCCAAAGTCGCGGCGACATCCAGGTACCCTGATCCGTCGCGACCGAGCGACCAGGGTTGAACGCGCCCACCCGCCAGCGATTCATAGGGCAGATCACTCTCAAACTTCAATACATGATTCGCATACGCCGTCATCGCCGACGTATACGCAGGCAGATAATACGAAAAGCTCGGATCAAATGCCGGGTCTTCCGATAGTGGGGAAGGGTCGACCCCAATGAGCCGCCCATCAAATCGGCCGATGATTCGTCGACCGTCTCCGAGCACCTGTTTTTCAAAATAACTCGGGGCGATTCGCAGGTTGGTCTTGTCGACGATCTCTTCCGAAAGCGACGTGTATCTCGCCAATCGCTTGACGACGGCGGCGCGCTCTTCGCCTTTCAGCGTATCTCCCTTCGCCAATGCGGCGGCGTATTCGGTCACGGCCCAGCTCTGAACTTCCGCCTGAGTCTTATTCCGATCCTTCATCAGTTCCGCATCAAGTTTTTTGTGATAGGCCGCCGTCGCAGTAAAGCTCGGCAGAAACACAATGTACGGAACGTCGTTGTTTCCGCTGTGTGAAATCGTCGCCCAATCCAATACTGAAGAAATGAAAACGATTCCGTTCAGATCGATTCCATGACTGAGCAGATGTTCAGAAAGTCCAGCTGCCCGGGTGGTGCCATAGCTTTCACCGGCGAGAAATTTCGGACTCAGCCAGCGATCGTAGCGCGTGAGATAAAGCCGAATGAACTCGCCAACGGTCTGAATATCGCGATCGAAGCCGAAGAATTCTTCTGGCTTCACCCCTTCGGCAGCGCGGCTATATCCGGTATTCACCGGGTCGATCAGCACGATATCCGTGGCATCGAGCCAGGTATTCGGATTATCAATCAGCGCGTGCGGCGGGCCGGTCGGAACGCCCGTATCATCCAGTTTCATGCTCTTGGGTCCGACCGCGCCCAGGTGCAACCACACCGCTGCCGCCCCAGGGCCACCGTTAAAAACGAATGTGATCGGTCGCTTGGCCGGATCAAAATTATCACCGGATTCTTTGCGATAAGCCACAAAAAACAAATTTGCGCGCGCCTTGCCCGCCTCGTCTTTCATGGCCATGGTGCCAGCGGTCGCTTCATATTTCAGGACCTGCCCGGCTACCTTGATCTCGTGATGCGTGATGGAAAGTTTATCATCCGCATGCACAACTGGCTTGGTTTCTTTGCTCGTCGGTTCGACAGAAGGCCGCGTTGCCGGTTGAAGCGGAGGCGCGGCTAGTGCGAAAGGTGACAAAAAAATCAGCAAAAAAAGCGCGGTAAGTCGATGGTTCATCCCGGCATCATATCACGGGCCTTCCAATTTTTCCTGAGCTTCGGGCTTGCGAATATAAATCGGAGACAATTGATCCGGGATCGCAAACTCGCCCCGCGAGGCCATCTCCATCCCGATTTTAAAAATCGCAACCGCCCGCGCGCTCCACAACTCCGGTGGCGTGATGACGACAGTTGGGTCCGCGTTCACAAATTTTTCGTGATAAGGAATCCCTTCCCCAAGTAGATGCACCGGGCGAGGCGACTTTTCGAGCATGGTCGTCAGCGAATCGAGATGGGCCGGCTCGCGCTCCACCCAATGATCCGCGATCCGCTCAAATCGAGCCGTGAATATCTGGTTTCGCTTGGCATCCAGCACGATCACCAGCTGATTCACCTCGGCCGGCGCATTCTCGGCCAACGCGCGAACGGTCGGCACCGCCACTAATTTCACGCCCGTCGCAAACGCCAATGTCTTGGCCAGTGTGATGCCGATCCGCAATCCTGTAAAAGATCCCGGGCCGGCGGAAACATAAAGTTGTTCGAGGTCCGTCGGTCCCCAGTTTTTTGAACGGCACAATCGATCGATGATCGGAATAATCTCCGCAGCATGTTTCAGCCCATGCGGAAAATCTTCTTGGGCTACGATCTCACCCCGCTCCCCAAGCGCGATTGACCCAACTCTCCCACTTGTTTCAATCGCCAACACTCGACTCATGGATTTTTTCCGGTCCCCTCCCCGTGTACTCACGGGGGGAGGGAACTAAACAGGATCATACGTCGGTTTCGATTCACCACCGAGCACGAGCCCGGCCGCCAGTAGCAAGAGCCCGATGCCCGTCAGATACAGCCGCAAATGCGAGTTGCGAATGACCGCCGACAGCACCCCGCCCAACGGTTGATACGGCGGAATAGGATTCGGCGGCGGCAGCGTCACGAGTTGGAACGGCGACATTTCTTCCTTCGCGCCGCCCGGCAATTCGAGAATCGTCGTTCCCTGCCGGATGAATTTCATCTGCCGTTGCGCCAATCGTTCAGCCAACGTCGGGTCGTTCGAAATCCTCTTCAGAAACTCGTCATTCACCTGCACTTGTTCCTGAAGCTGAACCAAATCTGTTTTTAGTTTTTCTCGCTGCCAGGCCAGTTGATGATTTTCCTCGGCCAACGGAAGTAACAAACAAACCGCGATAATGCTCACCCCCGCACAGATCAGGGCCACCAGCCAGCCCCCCCGCTCAGGCACTTGATCGACTTCCTCAGGATCCTCTTCCCCAAGAGAAGCAACCTCCTCATACACGTTCTCTACTTCACGCCGCGTCGCTTGCCGTTTAGCTGCCTCCCCCGGCCCGATGCCCCCCTCAACCGACGCGGCAACACTGTCCTCCAGCGGCGCCTCCACCCCCGCCCACACATCCTCAACGTGGCCTTCCACAATCGGAAGCATCGCCAGCCGATCATCGTCATCCGCCGGGTCCAGCGGAATATCAAACGACGCCGTCGCGCCAGGCGCGACGGCGTCGTTCATTGTTTCATAGCCGTGCAAATTGGGTTCCATCTGAAACCTCGTTCTCGCACGGCCCGATGCACAGACCGGGGTGCGGGTGATTTCTCACACCGCACCCCGCTCCTTCCCGGCCGTGCATTATTTCCGCCAGAGCTTCCCGCCGTATTCAGCGCGGTCGCCCAATTGTTCTTCAATACGAATCAACTGATTATATTTCGCCACACGATCGCTCCGGGCCGGTGCGCCGGTCTTGATCTGACCGCAATTCGTCGCCACCGCGATATCGGCAATCGTGCTGTCTTCGGTCTCACCGCTGCGATGGCTCAGCACCGCTGAGTAACCATTCCGCTGCGCCAGATTCACCGCCGCGAAGGTCTCGCTCAACGTGCCGATCTGGTTGACTTTCACCAGGATGCTGTTGGCGGTCTGCGTGGTGATTCCCTTCTCAAGGAACTTCACGTTCGTCACGAAAAGATCATCGCCCACCAACTGCGTCTTCTTACCTACGCGATCGGTCAGGAGCTTCCAACCGGTCCAGTCATTTTCGGCCAGGCCGTCTTCCAGTGAGCGGATTGGGTATTTCTCAATCCACTTGGCCCAGTATTCAACCATCTCTTCCGGCTTCAGGATCTTGTCCGGATTGCTCTTGAAGAACTTGTAGCCCTTCTTTTCATTGTCCCACAGCTCGCTGGCTGCCGGGTCGAGCGCCACAAACACCTGCTTGCCAAATTCATACCCGGCCGCCGTGACTGCTTCACCGATGACCTTTAGTGCGTCTTCATTGTCCTTGAGGTTCGGTGCAAATCCGCCTTCATCGCCTACCGCCGTACTCATTCCGGCTTTGTGCAAGACTTTCTTCAGCGAATGGTAGATTTCAACGCCCGCCCGCAAGGCTTCGCTGAACGTGTCGAAGCCCCAGGGCTGAATCATGAATTCCTGGAAGTCGACATTGTTGTCGGCGTGCTTGCCACCGTTGAGAATATTCATCATCGGCACCGGCAAAACACACGCCGCAGACCCGCCCAGATACCGATATAACGGCAAGCCCGAAGCCTCTGCCGCCGCCTTCGCCACTGCCATGCTGACGCCGAGCAACGCATTCGCCCCGAGCTTTGATTTATTCGGCGTGCCATCCAGCTCAATCATCAAATGATCGATGCCTTCCTGCTCGCGCGGGTCCAGCCCGATGATTTCCGGCGCGATCACATTGTTCACATTCTCGACGGCGTTCAACACGCCCTTGCCAAGATACTTCTTCTTGTCGTCATCCCGCAGTTCACAGGCCTCATGCTCGCCCGTGCTAGCCCCGGACGGAACCGCCGCGCGGCCCAAGGTGCCATCTTCCAGAATGACATCCACTTCAACCGTCGGGTTGCCGCGCGAGTCAAGAATCTGCCGGGCCTGAATGAATTCAATGCTGATACTCATGTCTAATCCTTTAGTTATCGGACGAAGTCGAATAATTACTTGAATGAACCTGAAAGCCCCCGGCCGCAAGGAATTACCCTTCCGGCCGGGGAAACCGGGAGTGTATGCGCGAGGGAGGGAGTGTCAAACGGGTGGAGAATGCCGGTGCGATGATATGCATCGCTTGTAGCCTCGTAGAGGCGGAGGAATTTAACCGGAGACGTCAGTTGTGGGGAAGTCTAATCCCAATCTCTTCCTAAAACGATATCGAGTGCGCGACGTATTTTTATTCGATCTCGCGCATCGATCAATCCAAGCTGTCGCTCGATCAGCGTCGCGGAAATTGTCCCGATCAAAGGCTTTACCCAGGTGGGTTTGAGAAGTCCCGCCAAACGCCATTCGTTTACCATCAGATCCGGATCGTGCTGGTCTTGGCTTGTCAGCGCCATCACGACAACATCGCCAAAACGAAGTGAATATATGGAAGGACTAATGACCACCGCCGGCCGCTTTTTATCGCCGATAAAGTCCGTGAAGGGGAACCGCACCAGGATGATGGCACCGGCATCAAAGTCGGTCATAAATCTCGTCCTCGGCGTTATCCCACGCTTTTGCGAAAGCCGCCTGTTGCGCTGCTTGCCAAGCGGCTCGCTCCGCGCCTGCTCCCACATTCCCGAAAATGACGATTACTTCGCCAGGCAGCGCGGTTTCCAATCCCTCTGGAAGCAGAATCTGCTTACCATCAAAAATCGCCTTTACTGCTAACACATTTGGAGAGTTGGACGGCATGGAATGATTATGCTCACGCGAGCGAGCGAAAGTCAATCAAAATGAGATCGGAAGTTCGGATTGTGCTTATTCACGGATATGGCGCTTTCGCCGGTTGATCGCCCGGCATTTCCAGCGCGCCGACCAGGTCACGTAATCAATCTTCATCTTCAACAGGTAGTCGGTGAGCCCTTGGCAACTCTTGTTCAGCGGGTGGCATTTCCCACGCTTACCGTGGGCATGATGTGTGATCGCGTAATTCATGATCATCAAAAAAAATTTGAAATCACGAATATTCCCGCGCAAACTTCAAACGAGTCCATGAACGATAACGTCTTATTATCACTGACCCGCGACGAAGCACTCGTTTCGTTTGAGTGGCTCGCTGGCCTTGATTCGAAAAATGTTATCCCTTGCGACGATCATTCGGAAGAGGTCGTACTGTGGCGACTGCATGCGCAACTTGAAAAAGTTCTGGTGGAGCCGTTTTCTCCCAACTATCGAGACCTGCTCGATAGTTCGAGAAAAGCTGTGACGGAGAGTGAATAAGCGAAACGATGAGCCGTGACATCGATCAAATCATCGAAAAGGTAATGCAGCGCATCCCAGGTGCTGACGTCATGCAGCACTACGTCAAGAATCCGGCGATTGACGATGACGGGGTCTGGAATTTCGCTGTTTCCGATCCGAGAACCGGTGAGAATGATGGTAAAAGTATTCAAATCGAATCGTCATTTGGAAAGTGTCCATTCCTTCTGGAGCACAGCGACATGAAGAGCTCACACGAAGCTGAACGCGCATATACGGTTGAAGAAGCCGTGGAAAAAATCTGTGAATACCTGACAGGTCCCAAAAATCGAAATTCATGAGCAGTCAAAGCCAAGTCGTCGTCATTTCATCCGCGACTTCAGAGTTGACTCAACCCCTTTAAATTTCAAACGCGCTTTCAAAAAAGCTTGCCTATCTACCGGTTTCAGAATCCCCCACCGCCGTAGTCTTTGCTTCAGCCGCGTGCCTACCTCCTGGCCGAACTCGCCCAACACTTCGCGGAACGATCGCGTCGACTGACCTTCAGAGATTTCGGGTCGCAGCATCTTAGCCAACTCAATCGCTTCGAATTCAAACTCGTTGCCGACGCGATCAAACCACGCCGACTGCTCATCACACAACTTCAGTTTGTAAGCGTTCTTCCTCCAGATCGCGGGGAATTTGACGGCGGTGAGCCTCGGGATGAACTGCAGTTTCCCACCCGCCGCGTGCATCCGTTCCCAAAGATCAGCCTCGGGATCTTGCCTCACATCGCAGAAATGTTTCCAACCACCCACCTTTTCCGAGAGCGCGCGGCGGTGCATCACGCTGGTCGGAGGGATCCACAAATCGGGCGAATAATGGCCTAGCTCAGACGGTTCAAACGTCGGCGGTTTGTCGCCGGGCTCGATCATTTCGGTGATCGCGTAAGTGAGATCCGCCCCACCGTCGATCGCCTCAACCGCCAGCGCCAAATGTCGCAGCAACCAGAGATCATCGTGCCCGAGATAGGCGATCAACTCGCCGCGCGCCTGGCGAAGTCCTTCATTGTTTGGCCCGGACTGATGTCCGGTATTCTCAGGCAGGTTGATCCACCGAATACGCTCATCGTGGAACCGAGACACGACGGCTTCGGAATCATCCGTGCAGCCATCCCCAATGACGAGCAATTCCCAGTCGGTGTACGTTTGCCGCAGCACGCTGCCGATGCTGAACGGCAGCACACTGCTCCAGTGATAGGTCGGAATAATAACCGTTACGCGCGGCACAGCCACTCCCACAAATATTCTGAGGCGTTCGCATTGAGCTTGCGGATCAATTCGTGGCACGGGCGTCCAGCCCGTGTTAACGGATCAGGACGGAACAAATACCTGTTTCTCAGCAGCGATTTAAGTTCAAAAGTCTCAACACGGGCTGGAAGCCGGTGCCACAAATAAGTTCTCCATCTCAGTGCGGACGATGCGTCTCAGCACTCCGTACCGATTGTCACCAGCCCAGCTTTTGCTCGAACTTGTACGGAATCACATCGTTCTCCAACGGCAGCCGATACACGTCTGGCGAAGCATGATCATACGCCCGCGAAGGCATGCTGATGAACAGCGCATCGCTCACGCCGATGTTGTGATGCGCATGCCATACAAATTGCGGAATGACCATGATCGACCGATGCAATTCCGAACGGCAAATCTCATTGACCATCCCAAACGTCGGTGACCCCGGCCGTGAATCGTACAGCACCACTTTCACCGTCCCCTGGCTCAGAAAAATTCGATCATCATGCTGATGATGCTGATGCCAACCCTTGACCATCCCCGGCCGAATCGAGAACTGATACACATAACTAAATGCTGCCGGATGAAATCCCCACGATGGATTCAGAATCTCGCAAAGCGTGCCGCGCCCGTCGATTTGCGTGGTGGCGTATCGAATATTCACGCCTTCGATCAGCCGCCCCAACGGCTTGCCATCCGGTGTCACGGTCGGGGTATCCTGCACTGGTTTCATCGGCATGGTGGTTTCCCTTCAAATCGTGATCGCTAGTCATTCCACTTCAAAACTATCGGACGAAGCACACAGGAAGTTTAATGGTTTGCGATGTTAACGGATCATCTTTCAAGCCGGAGGCGGAAGGCTTAGCCGACGCACCGGGTTCTTCGTCTTCGATTCGTCGAGCGCCATTGCAACTGAAAGAGACCCGGTGCGTCGGCTGCGCCTTCCGCCTCCGGCTTGTGGGGGAGGTCATTCGCGGATGCAGCGCTTTCACCGTTTGATCGAAGGGCATCCGTAATTCGATATCGAACTAAATCGCCCTCGACGATCGAACGTTTAGAATGCGGCCCCCTCGCGCAACCACGACGAACAGATGCCGATCCAACCACTCGGCCGTTTCTCGAACGATATATAAATTTCTCCTCCGGATTTTTTGAATACCAGCGTTTTGATTTCCCCGGGAAACTGATTTGTAAAAGAAATTGGAGGCGAACCATAATGGCCGACGGCCTCGCGGTAAGGGCTTCCTAATTCGGCTCGAACAAATGCTTCCGTTTGGTTGACGTATGTGTTTTCGACCGGATGGGAATTAGAGCATCCCGCGATTGTGAATATCACAAAGACGAATACGCAATGTATCGGCATTCCACGCATGCTCGGCTCCGACGAAATTCACGGATACGGCGATTTGGCCGGTTGATCGCCGGGCATTTCCAGCGAGCCGACTAAGTCGCTCAATCGATCGATCTTCATCTTGATCAGGTAATCCGTCAGGCCCTGGCAAATTTTATTCGGTGTGGCGGGGTCGACGAACAAAGCGGTGCCGATAGCGACGGCGCTGCTGCCGGCTAATATAAATTCGACGGCATCCTGCCAAGTCTGAACGCCGCCCATGCCGATGATCGGCACGCCGGCGGACTTCGCGACCGTGCGGAAGACACGGCTGACCAGGTGCAGCGCGATCGGTTTTATCGCCGGGCCGGACAAGCCGCCGGTGACGTTGGCGAGGCGCGGTTTTTTCTTCCAGATATCGACCGCCATCGCGGTGAAGGTGTTCACGAGGGACAAAATATCGGCCCCGCCTTCAATCGTGGCGCGGGCGGTTTGGGTGATGTCTTCAACGTTTGGTGACAGTTTCACGATCAGCGGTTTGTGCGGCAGCACTTTCTTGACCATGCCGGTCAGTTCCTTCAATCGACCGGGATGCGTGCCGAAGGTCAGTCCGTCTTTGACGTTCGGGCAGGAGACGTTCAACTCGACGGCGGCGATGCAATCAAGACTGTCCATGGCGGCACAGGTTTCGACGTAATCATCAAATGAATGACCGGCGACATTTGCAATTACCGGGCACGGCATCTTCTTCAGCAAAGGGATTTTCTCGGCTAAAAATCGATCGAGACCGACATTCGCCAACCCGATGGCGTTTAGCATTCCCGCACGAACCTCGACGATGCGGGCCGGTTCATTGCCGACGCGTTCTTCGCGGGTGATCGACTTGGTGACGAAGGCACCGAGCTTGGAAAGGTCCATGAAGTCAGCGTATTCAAACGCGTAGCCGCACGTGCCGGAGCAGGTCAGAGTGGGGTTGGAAAGCTTGAGCCCAGATAAATTCAATGAGAGATCAATCACGGTGAAAGTTGTATGCGTTAGCCGGTAAAACGCAAGGAAGACGAAGAGAAAGTGAACGCCAAGCCGCCAAGGACGCCAAGGGGGAAGCGCCAAGAAAGAAATCTGTCCAGCGGTTTTTTCTTGGCGGCCTCGGCGTCTTGGCGTTCAAGTTTTATTTTGAAGCGTTCGAGGAATGCCGGATTGATTTGCCGTATCATTGAACCGTATGAGTAGTTACACACAGAGTCTGCAAAACCTGATGAGCCAACTGTCGCGACTTCCTGGAATTGGGATGCGGTCGGCGGAGCGGATTGCGTTTCATTTGCTGAAGCAGAAGCCGGAGGAGGCGATGAAATTGGCCGATGCGATTCGCGACGTGAAGACGCGAATTAAGCATTGCTCGATCTGTTACAACCTGACGGAGGTAGATCCCTGCGATGTCTGCAAAGACACATCGCGCGATCAGAGCGTGGTGTGCGTGGTGGAGCAGCCGAAAGATCTGCTGTCGTTGGAGGCGGCCGGTTTGTACAAAGGGGTTTATCATGTTCTGCTCGGTCGCATCGCACCGCTGGAGGGAATGGAGCCGGGCGACCTGACGATCGATGGCCTGATGAAACGCCTGGCAACCGGCACGATTCGCGAAGTGATCATGGGTACGAACCCGACGATGGAAGGGGATGGAACGGCACTTCACCTGCAAAGTCTGATCGGCCAATTCCCGAATGTGCAAATTACGCGACTGGCTCGCGGGCTGCCGACGGGTAGCAGCATTGAGTTTGCGAATCGCAATATTCTGGCGGATGCGATTTCGGGTCGGCAGAAAATGTAATGCATGTCATCGCGATTCAACTTGATATTCAGTGGGAGAACCGAGAGGCGACTTACGCGCGGGTGCGGAGGCTGCTTGAATCGGTTGCCGTTCCGGTGAACTCATTGGTCGTGCTGCCGGAAATGTTTGATGTGGGGTTCAGTTTCAATTCCACGGCGACAGATCCGGGAAGCTCATCCGCTTCGGAAAAGTTCTGTCGGGATCTGGCAGTGCGGCATTCTTGCGCAGTGTTGGCGGGTGTAGTGGCGAGGACGAACGATGGCCGACTGGCTAACGAGGCGGTTGCGTTTGGGCCAACGGGTGCGGAGTTGGTTCGGTATCGAAAGCGTCAGCCGTTCTCGCTGGCCGGTGAGCATGTTCAGCATGTCGCGGGCGATTCGTTCGCGGTGTTTGAATGGCAAGGCGTGCGCGTCTCGCCGTTGATTTGTTATGACCTTCGGTTTCCGGAATTGTTCCGCCCGGCGGCGATCGCGGGCGTGCAAATGTTTGTGGTCGTCGCCAACTGGCCGATGGCGAGGAGCGAGCATTGGGTGCGGCTACTACAGGCACGGGCGATTGAAAATCAGGCGTATGTGCTGGGTGTGAATCGCGCGGGCACTGATCCGAATTTCAAATATGACGGTCGGACATCTTTGTTCGATCCGCACGGGAAGCAGATTTTTGAAGCGGATGCGCGGGAGCAGATTCTTACTGCGGACATAGAAGTTGATCTGGTAAGGTCGTGGCGGGAACAATTCCCTGCATTGCGGGACGCGAAATTGGGTATTCATTCGTGAATTCGAATTTCGTTATTCGTTATTCGTTATTCGCCTCCACATTTCTTCGCTAACAACAGAGCCTGTCGTGCGGTATCAACAGCACACATTTAACCAGGAGCCTGACCGTGAAACCGTTCAAACTGACCGCCGCCCTTTTGCTCGCCGGAATCGGAACTTATGCTCGCGCTGAAGATCGCCCGAGCTACAAGGTGCTGGCTGGCGATCGTGGGCATATCGCAATCATCAACGCCAAGGGAGAAGTCGAGTGGGAAGTGCCTTGCAATAATACGCCGCACGACATCGTGCGGTTGCCGAACGGCAACATCCTGGCGCACATGAGCGACACGAAGATCGAAGAAATCACACCGGAGAAGAAGGTGGTGTGGACGCATATCTCCAAGCCGACCGATCCCAAGCGCGGCATTCAGATCCATGCGTTTCAACGGCTGGAGAACGGCAACACGATGGTGAGTGAATCTGGCAATGCCCGGATCATCGAAGTCGACAAAGACGACAAAATCGTCAAGGAATTTCCGCTCATCGTCGAGAAGCCCAACACCCACAGCGATACCCGGCTGGTGCGCAAACTGGAAAACGGGCACTACCTCATCGCCCATGAAAATGACGGAGCCGTCCGAGAATATGATGAGAACGGCAAGGTAGTCTGGACCTACAAGTTGAGCCTTGCCGGCCGCCCGGCTGCTGGCGGTCATGGTACCGAAGGACACGGCGACCACGTCTTTAGTGCGTATCGCCTGCCCAGTGGGAACACGCTCATCGGTTGCGGGAACGGCAATCGCGTGATCGAAGTAACGCCGGAAGGCAAGACAGTTTGGTCGATTGAACAGAACGAACTTCCGGGCATCACCCTCGCCTGGGTGACAATGCTGGAAGTGCTGCCGAACGGCAACATCATGATCGGCAACTGCCATGCGGGGCCGGAAAATCCGCAACTCATCGAAGTCACGCGCGATAAAAAAGTGGTGTGGACGTTCAAGGATTTTAAGAACTTCGGAAACTCAACTGCTGCCTCGCAAATCCTCGGGATCGAAGGCAAAGTAATTCGGTAAAACCGCCAACGCCCATTGGAACTCGTTCCATGGGTTCCGTCTTTTGATTTGACACGGTTCAATCTTCGAACGCGCGAAGCTTCATGCGGTACTTACCGAATGCAACAAAATGAAACAAATTGCAACAGTTTCGAGGTGTGCGAGAAAGACAGGATCTCTTCGTTGTGCATCAGGTAGTGTGGAATTGTCCCAGCTTGGATGCGTCGGGAAACGCATGTAAGCGCACATGCGCCTTACGCGATAAAATTCCTGGAATTGAAGGTGGCATGGGCGTCTCGCCCGTGCTTTTCCTCTGCTTGTAAAAAGCACGGGCGAGACGCCCATGCCATCTGTCATTCTATTTTACCTTGCCGAGCAAGCGGGCCAGAAGTTTGCGGGCGTAGGCTTCGGAGCGTTCGCGGATGCCTTCTTCGAAGACTTCGCCTTCGATGCCCAGTTCGGGGACTTTGACGGGGACCTTTCCGGCCTGGGGATTCAGGATGATGTAGGTCACGATCTTTTTGAGGTTGTCCTCCGGGATATCAAACTTGAGATGCTCGAAGATGACGTAGGGAATCTCCGCCTCATGCTGGTCCTGAAGGATATCGGCGATGGCGGCGACGGCCAGAATGTTTCGCACGCGCTGTTCGAGATTCAACTCTTTGCCAGGTTCCCAGTTGTCTAATCGCGACGTGAATTCTTCAATGACTTTTTTGCCTTCATCATCGAGATTATCGAGTGATGCGGCGACCGGTGTTACGGTGCCAGCGTCGGGCGGAAGATCGTCATAGGTGATCTTGCCGATCTGTATATCCGTGATAGCCGTCCACGGGGCAAGTTGGGCCATGAGCGAAGGTGCCGTGGTGGGCAAGGGGGTTGACGGAGCTGTGGATGCGATGGTGGTTGGGATCGTTGAGGGTGTGGAGGTTGCGATTGTTGTGGGAGTTGTCGTCGGGGGATTGGACAGAACGATCTGCTGATAGTGACGGGTTTTGATATGGCCGGTTTGTTCGGCGACGATCCCGACACCCACCCACGCGGCGATGGCGACAGTGACCCAGGCGCGGGCGCGCATCGTTATTTTTTGAGCGGCATCCCATCGAAACATTAGCCGTCCTGCCAACAATCCTGCCAGGCCAATGACGGTGAGAGCGGCCAGGCAAAAGGGTAGTGAGACGGCATTGGTCGCGGCCTTCTCGTGCAATGCGGCATCGAGCGCATCCACCGAATAAAGCCCGGGGAGAAATGCGGCAACATGCCGGGCCCACTCGGGAAGCTGCTCGAGCTTCATCCCGACGCCACCGATCATGATCATCGGTAGAAAGATTGCCTGGCCAAGTGCCTGCACCGCGGGCACATTGTCGGCGAGCATGGCGATGACCAACCCCAAACCGAGAAACGCGAAGGTGACGAAAAAAAAGATGCCGACCAGTTGGAATGGGTGCGCCGGCCAGTGTGTTTTGTAGATCCAGTGGGCCAGCACGATCTGCATCACGAACGCGATGAAGACGATGACGCATCGTACGACCATGGCGCTGATGACAATGCCACCGGTAGCGGAGGGCAGCAGACGATAGCGACGCCAGACACCGCGCTCACGCTCGCTGACCATCGAGGTGGGCATGCCGAAGCAGGCACCGCTGAGGATGGTTACGGTGAGCAGTTGGCCGAGTTCATTTTGGAGAGGGGGATTTTCCTTGCTGTAGATACTTCCGAAACCGATGAGGAAGAGGATCGGGAAAACGTAGCCGTAAACGAGGGCCTGGATGCTGCGGAAGTTAAGCCGCAGGGTGAGGGACATGTGGTGGAGGAGGGCTTTGGTCATTTATCATTCTCGGAGAGAAGTCCCGGTAAGCTCGATGAAGACGTCTTCTAAAGAAGGTTTGCGGATCTGTAGATCGACGAGTTCGTTGTTCTGGGACTCGATCAGCTTTACCAGTTCGATGACGGTGCGGCTGACGTCTTTGGTCTTGAGTTGGCCTCGATTCTTTTGCCAGTCGGTCTCTCGCACCCCGGGAAGTTTTTGCATGTGAGATATTTCGATGGGGTGGGTGGTTTGCAGTGAAATGCAGGGGAGCGTTTTAGCGTTGGCGATGAGGCTATCGGGGGTGCCGGTGGCGATGATTTGGCCCTGATCGATGATCGCGATGCGATCGCAGAGTTGGTGGGCCTCTTCGATGTAATGTGTGGTCAGCAGGACAGTGCAACCGTCGCGACGGATTTTTTCAATGGAGCCGTGAAGTTCGCGGCGGGATTGCGGATCGAGGCCGGTCGTGGGTTCATCAAGGAACAGAACCTGCGGATTGTTCACAAACGCCAAAGCCAAGCCGAGTCGTTGCTTTTGGCCACCGGAGAGGGAATCGAAGGGGGCATCGGCTTTTTCGGTGAGTGAAAAACGTTCGATCAAATCCCGGGTTTTGGCGGGTTTGGCATAGAAAGCGCCGAATAATTCGATGGCTTCGCGCGGGGTAATCTTATCTTGCAAAGCGGTGGCTTGAAGCTGTGCGCCGATGAGCTCTTTCACCTTTTCGGGCTCGGCCAATGCATCCATTCCGCAGATTTGGATGGTGCCGGAATCAGGGCGACGGAGGCCGATGACGCATTCGAGGGTGGATGTTTTTCCGGCACCGTTTGGGCCGAGGAGACCGAGGATTTCACCTTCGGCGATATCGAAATCGACACCGCGCACGGCTTGGTAGTCACCGTAGGATTTCTTGAGATTGCGGACGGTTAGTTTTGAGGCCATGGGATTTTGTGTGTGGCGTGGGCGTCTCGCCCGCGTTTTCTTCCGCAAAAAGCACGGGCGAGACGCCCATGCCACCTTTTACTTGGCGTCTTTGATGTAACGCCGCCAGGCAGTCTCCAGGCCGGAAAGATCGGTTTTGTAGTTTTTCTTTAACGCATCTTCAGGTTTCATTCCGTCCTTGATGTCATTGAAATAGCTGAGGAATGTCTTTGGGTTTTCGACGATCATCGTTTCGACGACCGTCTGGGCGACGTGATAATCTGCGGCGAGTAGAGAGCCTTTGTCGACGAAAAAATCCTGAATCGAATTCTTCTGCTTGGCCCGATCGCGAACCAGATTATAGATGTAAGGCCTGGGGAATTTCTGATAGGCGACGACCTCGGCCACCCCTTCGTTGAGCCAGCGAGGGATGAAGGAGTTGGTGCGATATCGACCGACGAACGCATGGGTGAATTCGTGGGTTAAAACATAGGCCCACTGGCGTTCGGCGGCGCGGACATTTCCGTTGGCGGCGGCGATGTCGGGCTTCCACATGGACATGTGACCGAAGCCCAATGAGTTACCCTGGTAGTATCCGGCGACACCGTCCGGGGCATCGAAGTGATCGAGGTCCTTCGCGAACTTTTTAAAGACGTCGTGCTTCGCAAACATGTAAATCGGCAGCTTGCCGATGAAGACATTGTCTTTCACGGGGATTTCAAACTGTCGACTGACGGCTTCGTAGGCGGCTTCTACATTTGTTTTTAGAAAGTCGTACTCTCGCTTGTCCCAATCGGTGAAAATTAGAAAATGCGGGGTTTCGATCGTGCCGAACTTCACTTCCATCGCCGTCTCGATTTCGGTGGCTCGCTTTTTCGCAGCGGCGATCGCGGCATCGGCCTGCTCTTTCGTGGCGGGTTGAAACTTGAGCGGTTTATCCTTGTCGCTGCTGGGGCGAAGCATTTCTTCGGTCGATTTTACGGGGCCGGTTTTAGTGGGTTCGGCAAGCGTTTTCACATTGATGATGCAGGCAAGGCCAACCAAAAATAATGCAGGGAGAAGGGTTTTGAAGAGTCGCGAATTGCCTTTCATGGTGTTCCTCCGGGATGGGATGCGTAAATTTCTTCGTCGATTCGAAAGACCTCTCACCCTAACCCCATGAGTACATTGGGGGGAGGGAACTATAGTGTATGGCCCATTTTTTCTTTCTTGGTTGCCAGATAATCCTTGTTGAAATCACCGGGTTCGATGCGGATGGGGACTTGATCGACGACGCAGAGGCCGAACCCGTCGATGCCATAAATCTTTTTGGGGTTGTTCGTCATGATCCTGAGTTTTCGTAAACCGAGGTCGCGGAGGATCTGGCTTCCGATGCCATAGTCGCGTTTATCAACGGGCAGGCCGAGTCGGAGGTTTGCGTCGACGGTATCCAATCCTTTTTCCTGGAGCGCGTACGCGTGCAGTTTGTTGGCGAGCCCGATGCCACGGCCTTCCTGACGCAGATAGATCAGAGCGCCCTTGCCGACCTTCTCAATCATTTGCATGGCCACCGCCAACTGCGATCCACAATCGCAACGGCCTGAGCCAAACACATCGCCGGTCAGACATTCGCTGTGAACCCGGACTAAGACGGGCTCTTCGTGAATGATCGGTTTGCCCGAATCATCCAAATCCCCGACGCCACCTTTGCAGACGGCCAAGTGTGGTTGGGCATCGATCGCGCTCTGATACGCGATCATTTTGAATACGCCCCAGTTGGTCGGCAGGCTGATCGTTTCGATCCGCTTGACGAACTGTTCGCGCTTCAATCGATAGCTGATTAAATCTGCGATGGTACACATCTTCAGATGATGCACCTGGCAGAAGGTTTCCAGTTCCGGGCGACGGGCCATTTCACCGTCATCGCGCATGATTTCGCAGATGACGGCAGCGGGTTTTAAACCGGCAAGCCGCGCGAGGTCGACGCTACCTTCGGTTTGACCGGCACGGACGAGCACACCTCCATCGCGGGCGCGCAGCGGGTTGATGTGGCCGGGTCGCAGGAGATCTTGTGGCTGGGCGTCTTCGGCGATGGCAACCTGCACCGTCATCGCGCGATCCTTAGCGCTGACGCCGGTGGTGACTCCGAAACGCGGATGGGCGTCAACGGTGACGGTAAAGGCGGTTCCCATCTGAGCGGTGTTGAACTCGACCTGCGCGTGCAGATGGAGTTTGTCGCAACGTTCAGTGGTCAGTGCCAGGCAGACGACGCCGCGGGCGTGGGTGACCATGAAGTTCATGGACTCGGCGGTTACTTTTTCGGCGGCATAAACGATATCGCCTTCGTTTTCGCGATCCTCATCATCGACCAGCACAATGGGCCGGCCGGCTTTGAGGTCTTCGAGAATCTCGGCGATCGGGGAAAAGGGCATGCGAACTCCAGGACGAAACTCAGACACCGGACAGCGTGTATTGTAGCGAGTGAAAATGTTCCTGTCGTTTAACGTGAGCCCTCTTCCATGGCGAAGGTCGTTTTGGCTAGAATTAGAGGAACAGATTGGGAACCAGAGCACGGGCGGGATGCCCAATGCCGCCTGCCGATTGTTATTTGTATGAGGTCAACATGGAAACCACCCGAAAAGTATTCCCGGATTTCCCGGAACTGGGTCAAGAAGACACGTATTACGGCAAGCTTGCCCACAAAGCTGAGAAACAAAGCGACCTACACACCCGCGCGGTTTACAAGGTGGCCCAGTATCTGACGCTGGCGAAGAACCCGAGCCTGCCGTGGCTGGAGAAGCTGAAATATTACCGCCATGCGCTGGAGAAGCATGCGAAGCCGGTTCCACCGATTGATGATGAGGTGTGGGCGTTCTATCAAAAGCTGCAGGATTGGGTTCGTCGGGAATGCAGCCAGGAAGCGCGGGGATTAGTGGCGACGGAGAACCAGTTTTACGATGAGCGCAAGAAGCAACACGAGGCTCGTTTCCGCATCGTGAGTGATGCGGCGAAATTCTTCCGCGATATCGTGCCTTCGGATTGCCCGGACTGGTTTACACCGGCGGTTTATTCGGAATTGAGGGCAATTCAGCTCCGATGGGCCTGAGAATTGGCTTCGATTGTACGATTTGCGAAGATTTTCGCGATTTAAGCACTCGACAAACTGAAAAACAGATTATATGTTTATGTAGAGAGGGTTGCAGTACGGAACTTCCAGGCGGAAATTCAAACGTTTTTCCACCATCGTAAATAGCCTTTTGGCGGAGCGAACTTCGCCCGAGGGTTTCCTCAACCGCAGTCGGCGACCGTGTATTGCGTTTCCATGGATGGAAACCGGTTAGCCTTCGACCGCCATTCGCGCGGCTCTGCAAACCTTTTCGCGGACACATTGAAGTGTTCCGATAACTCCTGACGATAGTTTCAACGATGAGTCACTTCTTTTCTTCCCCGCGCCCTTCTGAGCGTATCTTTACCGCCGCGCCCGCGCGACGATCCAAAAGCCCATTGGCCCCGCGTGTTGCCCCCGCCGTCACGCTGGCGCCGACATCACCGGCCGCCGATCGCAGGCAAAACAATCGCAATCCGCTGCAAAGCAAGGCGATTTTGACGATTCTGGATGGACCCACCGCCAACAGCTCGCACGAAATCATGACGCGCGACCTCTCGTTGAGCGGCGTGTCGTTCCTGCTGCGTGAATCGCTGGCGGTTGGGCAAATGTGTCGACTTCGCGTGGGCACGCATACGCATCACTGCGAAGTCGTTCGATCTCGCCTGCTGAGCAACGGTCGACATGAGATGGCCGTGATGTTCCGCAATAATAACGCGTGACGATTCTTCCGCATTTGATTGTTCCATCGCCCGGACTATCCACCGGCGAAACTTCCCGATAAGCTTTCGGGGATGGGGTTACCCAAAGCACTCAGCGCCTTGAGCCCGTTCGGACCGATCTTCGGCAAAGAGCTGCGCGTGACCGCGCGGCGAAAGCGCACCTATTTCCTCCGGTTCTTCTATCTGCTGGCACTTCTGCTAGTGCTGCTGGCGGTTTATACCAGCACGTCTTACCGCAATGCAGACGCCATGAGCGTGGCCGAGCGCGCCCAGCAGGACGCGGAGCTAGGTAACATGTTCTTCATTGCGTTTTCGATTTTCAGCATTTATGCGCTGCCGATCATCTCCCCGATTCTGACCGCGACATCCATCAGTTCCGAACGGCTCGGCAAAACGCTGCCCGTGCTGCTCATGACGCCGATCACCAATTGGCAGATCATTTCCGGGAAACTTTTTTCGCGATTGCTCGCCTCCCTGACGCTCATCGGTTTAAGCCTTCCGGTGTTGGCAGTGGTGCGTTTGCTGGGAGGAGTTGAGCTGGGGCAGATGTTGGCGGTGCTGGCGTTGTGCATCGTGGCGTCACTCACGGCAGCGGCAATTGGGTTGTTCTACTCAACTTTCATGAATCGCGCTTACGCGGTGATCCTGCTCTCGTATGCGACGATGCTTTTTATTTATATGTTTGTGCCGTTCATCGTCATGCTGACATTTCTCTCCCATCTCTCCAGCCAACGGCCTACCAATTTCTTTTTTTCGTTCCTATTAGTCATCAGCCCGTTTCTCAACATTTTCGCCATGGTTGTGCCGCGCGGAATGGGAATGGGAGTCGGGACTCAAATTATTCCGTGTGTGATTTTGCATCTTTGTTTCACGGCTGTGCTGGTGTTTTGGACTGCTGCGGTATTGCGCCGACAGGCACGGCGGCAGGGAGAATCCGAAGCGACGGTCGCTCCGCAAGATTATATTCCCTTCGCGGCTACAGCAGATTTATCGCTTCCGCCCACGGTCGATCAGGCTTCACAAGGCCCCCCGCCGCTGCCATATGCTGCGGTCAATCTCGCGAAGAGCAAGGTGGTTGAGCAGCGCAGCGTCTCGGACAACCCGGTCTTGTGGCGCGAAGTCCGTCGGCCGCTCATGGCGCGTAAATGGCAGGCAAAGCTCGGTACGATTTTGTCGATCGTCTTGCTACTGGTTTCCTACCTTGCGCTGGCTTCCATAGGTGGCGGTTCTCGGAACGCACTGGCTCAATCTGAATTGCAGATCGGTTACAGCTTTGTGTTTTGTGCGCTCTACACGCTGCTGATTTGCGTGCTGTCGGCGACGATGATCGCCGGGGAAAAAGAGAGCGACACCTGGATTCTTCTGTTGGCCACGCCGATCAGTGCCCGGGCGATCATCCTCGGGAAAATCGCCGGCACGCTTCGAAGATTGCTTTGGCCAAGCGCTTTTATCGCGGGACACTTTTTGATTTTTACCGTGTTTGGGGGGATTCCCATTTCGGTTTTCCTGATGATCTGCTGGATCATCTTCACGTTTAACGCCGTCTGGATCGCAACGGGCTTATATTTTTCGCTGAGAATGCGGACCGTCACGTTCGCGGTCATTTCAAATTTGCTGCTGCCCCTGATCATTTTCGGCGTGGTACCCGTCGTGCTTCTGATTCTCGATAACGTACTCGACCGGCACCGATCTAACTTGCCGGCGTACGTCGGGTATTACCTGCCGTACTATTATTTGGGTGAGGGAATCTCGGGAATGGCGTCGAGTTTCCGTAAGAATTTGGGACAGGATCGGCTGCTGGACCTGCCCACTTCTTCGCAAACCGTGACTGCGGATGGTTTTTTATTGATCGTACTGTTCGTGGGAATTGGATATCTGCTTCTCTCTGTCGCAATCGTTGCGTACACCACGGCCCGGTTTGACCGGTTGGTGGGACGGGCGCCTCAGGAAGGGTCGTTTCCACCGGAATCTGCGTAGTGATTTTTCACGCATCGGATTTTAGGGTGCCACGGGTCGCGGTACTCCGAGACCTTTGTCCTGCGGGCATCCAACGCGCACAGGTCTCGGAGCACCGCGACCTGTGGCACCCACAACGTCGTGCAACCCGAATCCTTTAGTGTGATAAAGCAGTAGTTTTTCTCTGGTGCGCCGCGTTTTTCCGAATTATTT